>NZ_JAZHSB010000001.1:900000-1042500 GCF_036924715.1 Bradyrhizobium sp. AZCC 1721
TCACGACTGGGCGGCGCTCCGCCGCGCGGCGCTCGACGCCGGCAAGGCCGCGCCGTGCACGCCGGTGCTCGCCACCGATCCGCTCTATATTCTCTACACGTCAGGCACCACGGGAATTCCGAAGGGCGTCGTGCGCGACAATGGCGGGCATCTGGTCGCGCTGAAATGGTCGATGTTCAATCTCTACGGCGTCAAGCCTGGTGAGGTCTGGTGGTGCGGCTCCGACATCGGCTGGGTGGTCGGTCACAGCTACATCGTCTATGGCCCGCTGATTCATGGCGCGACCTCGATCATGTATGAGGGCAAGCCGATCGGAACGCCCGACGCCGGCGCGTTCTGGCGCGTCATCTCCGAGCACAAGGCGGTTGCGCTGTTCACCGCGCCGACCGCCTTCCGCGCTATCCGCAAGGAAGACCCGGACGGCGCGTTCATCCGCAAATACGATCTGTCGACATTCCGCACGCTGTTTCTCGCCGGCGAGCGCGCCGATCCGCCGACGGTGGAATGGGCGGAGGCGCAGTTGAAGGTGCCGGTCATCGATCATTGGTGGCAGACCGAGACCGGCTGGTGCATCGCCGGCAATCCGGTGGGCCTTGGCATGTTGCCGGTCAAGCACGGCTCGCCGACGGTGCCGATGCCGGGCTATCAGGTCGACGTGGTCGACGAGGCCTCCAAGCCGGTCGCAGCAGGCACCATGGGTTCGATCGTGATCAAGCTGCCGATGCCGCCCGGCTGCCTGCCGACGCTGTGGCAGCAGGATGAGCGCTTCAAGGAAGCCTACCTCACCGAATTCCCCGGCTACTACAAGACCTCGGATGCCGGCTACAAGGACGAGGACGGCTATGTCTGGGTGATGGGCCGTACCGACGACATCATCAATGTCGCCGGCCACCGCCTTTCCACCGGCGGTATGGAGGAAATTCTGGCCTCTCACGCTGATGTCGCCGAATGCGCCGTGCTCGGCATCAAGGACGCGATCAAGGGCGAGGTACCTTGCGGCTTCCTGGTGCTGAAGGCCGGCGTGACGCGAGCTCCGGCCGAGATCGAAAAGGAGATCGTGGCGCTGGTGCGCGAAAAACTTGGTCCCGTCGCAGCCTTCAAGCTGGCGATCACGGTGGGGCGCCTGCCGAAGACGCGATCGGGAAAAATCCTGCGCGGCACCATCAAGAAGATCGCCGACGGCGAAAGCTGGACCATGCCGGCCACCATCGAGGACCCCAAGGTGCTCGACGAAATCGGCGAGGCGCTGAAGGGCAGGGTGTAGGGTTCCAACCCACCCGCGCTGTCATGCCCGGGCTTGACCCGGGCATCCATCATCGTCAAAGCAGGCTGCCATTATTTCGATGGATTGCCGGCTCATCCCGACCGAGTCGGGGACGCGCGCCCGGCAATGATGAAACCTGGAAGGGACAGAGCATGCGACGAAACCTGCCACTCGCATTCCTCCTCATCGCACCAGTGCTCGCGGGTTGCCTCGAACGCGGCCAGCCGACCATGGTCGACACCAGCGCCGATGATGACGCGTTCTGTCGCTCCAACAATGTCGCGCCGGGCTCGAACGACTACGTCATCTGCCGCAAGAACCGCGACGTCCAGCGCGCCAATGCCAACGCGCGTACCGACCGCGCCCAGCGCAATCTCGCCGAGCAGATGCTGAACAATCCGACGAGGCCGTAACGGAGGCCACCATGAACGAAGACACCTTCAACGCAAGCCTGCGCAAATTTCTCAAGCAAGTCGGCGTCACCTCGCAGCGTGAGGTCGAAAAGGCCGTGCGCGATGCCATCGAGTCGGGAAAGCTGAAGGGCCATGAAAAGCTGTCGGCGAAGATGGTTCTCACGATCAGCGGCATCGGCCTGTCGCATGAGATTGACGACGAGATCGAGCTGGGCTGAGCGGTTACTTCGGGACCCTGCCGTTGCAGGCGAAGCCCCTGTTGGGGCAACGCACGGCCGTTGCGCAAAAAAGATACCTTGCAGTAACGGCTTGTCCTGCCACCGCCGCGCACGTTTCGAATCGGTGCTATAAGTCGCGCATGGAACAACTTGCAATCAAGCTGCTGGGGTTTGCCGCCGCGACGTGCACAACCCTTGCTTATGCCCCGCAATTCATCAAGGTCTGGAGAACCCGCTCCACGGAGGACATTTCACTGGGCATGTTCCTCGTCATGCTGCTCGGGCTCGTGCTTTGGCTGCTGTACGGCCTGTTTTCCGGTGATGTCCCGCTCATCATCGCCAATGCCATAACGATCGTCCTGGCCGGCGGGATCCTATTCATGAAGCTGAAATACGGCTGAGCCCCAAACAAAAACGCGGCAAGTTGCCCCGCCGCGTTCAACATCAGCCGTAGCCGATAGCTTCTACTCTTCCTCGTCCTGCTTCTTGCCGCCGATATTCTTGAGCTTGGCGAACACGGCATCGACGTTGAGGTCGTCCTCCGACTTCTCGCGCGGCTCGAATTCCGGCTCCTTCTTCGTGGTCTCGGAGGCCGGCAGCAGGGTGGCGCCGCCGTAGGCTGCGGGCACCGGCTTTTCCTTCGCTGCGCGCTGCACCTCGAAATCGAGTTCGATCTGCGAGCACAGGCCGAGCGTCACCGGATCCATCGGGGTGAGCGTCGAGGCATTCCAGTGGGTGCGGTCGCGGACTGAGGCGATGGTGGTCTTGGTGGTGCCAACCAGGCGCATGATTTGCGCGTCCTTCAGCTCGGGATGGTTGCGGACCAGCCACAGGATCGCGCTCGGCCGCTCGTGGCGGCGCGACACCGGGGTATAGCGCGGGCCCTTCTTCTTGGCTGCTGGCGGCAGCACCACCTTGCTCTCGCCGAGCTTGAGGCGGTAATTCGGGTCCTTTTCGCCCCTTTCAATCTCGTCGCGGGTTAATTGGCCGGTCGAAATCGGGTCCATGCCCTTGATGCCCTGGGCCGCATCGCCATCGGCGATGGCGCGGACCTCAAGGGGGTGCATTTTGGTGAAATCGGCCACCTGGTCGAAGGTCAGCGCCGTATTGTCGACCAGCCACACGGCCGTCGCCTTGGGCATCAGCGGTGCATTGCTCATGGCAAATCTCCTTTGTGCCTCGCCCACCTCTTTTTAGGAGGCGAAGCCTGTGGTCATCGTTGATGACGGGAATTGAGGGCTATATACGCCTTCCAACCCCTTTGGCGCAATGGTCTGCTAAAGTGCCTTGACACAGCCCGAAACCAGTCCCAAGTCCTTATCCGAATTGGCCGTTCCCTGCCCGCCGGCAAGGGGTGATTCGGTCCTGAGATAGCCCCCATGCCAGCCAAACCAGACCTCAGAATCGTGCTTTGTTCTCCCCGCGGCTTCTGCGCCGGGGTGGTGCGGGCCATCGATACCGTGGAGCGGGCGCTCGCCATTTATGGCGCCCCCGTCTATGTCCGCCACGAGATCGTGCATAACCGCTACGTGGTCGACAGCCTGAAGACCAAGGGCGCGATTTTCGTCGAGGAACTCGCCGAAATCCCCGATAATACCAACGCCCCGGTGGTGTTTTCGGCCCATGGGGTTCCCAAGTCGGTTCCGGCGGACGCCCGCGCCCGCAATTTCTTCTCGCTGGACGCAACCTGCCCGCTGGTTACCAAGGTGCACCGCGAGGCCGCGATCCACTTCAAGCGCGGCCGTGAAATCCTGCTGATCGGGCATTCGCATCACCCCGAGGTGGTCGGCACGCTCGGGCAGTTGCCGACGGGCGCGGTGACGCTGATCGAGACCGCGGAGGATGCCAAGACGTTCGCGCCGAAGGATCCGAACAACCTCGCTTTCGTGACCCAGACGACGTTGTCGATCGACGACACCGCCGAGATCGTCGCGCTGCTCAAGGAGCGCTTCCCGAACATCAACGGCCCGCACAAGGAAGACATCTGCTACGCCACCACCAACCGCCAGCTCGCGGTGAAGAAGGTGGCGCCGGTGGTCGATGCCCTGATCGTGGTCGGCGCGCCGAACTCGTCAAACTCGCAGCGCCTGCGCGAGGTCGCCGAGCGCGAGGGCTGCCCGGTCTCGGTGCTGGCGCAGCGCGCCTCGGATCTCGACTGGTCGCGCTTCGAGGGCATCAAGAGCCTCGGCATCACGGCGGGCGCGTCCGCGCCGGAAGTGATCGTCGAGGAAATCATGGGCGCCTTCGCCGAGCGGTTCGAATTGCATGTGGAGACGGTGTCGGCCGCGGAGGAGAATGAGTTCTTCCCGCTGCCGCGTTCGCTGCGGCCCGAAGCTGCCGCCGAGTAGTCGCGATGGCGGTTTACACCGACGTCGCCGCCGAAGACCTCGCGGAGTTCCTGAAGGGCTACGACATCGGCGAGTTGCTCTCCTACAAGGGCATCGCGGAGGGTGTCGAGAACTCCAACTTCCTGCTGCATACCAGCAAGGGCGCCTTCATCCTCACGCTCTATGAAAAGCGCGTGGCGGTGGACGACCTGCCATACTTCCTGTCGCTGATGGCGCATCTGGCCGAGCGCGGCGTGCGCTGTCCGCAGCCCGCCAGAAACCGCAAGGGCGAGGTCTACAGCGAACTGGCCGGGCGTCCCGCGGCGATCATCAACTTCCTCGAAGGCATGTGGCCGCGGCGGCCCAACGCCGCGCATTGCACCGGCGTCGGCGAAGCGCTGGCAAAGATGCATCTGGCGGGCCGCGACTTCCCGATGTTCCGCAAGAACCCGCTGTCGGTGGAGGGCTGGCGGCCGCTGTTCGATCTCGCCGCACCGCGCGCCGACAGCGTCGCGCCTGGCTTGCAGGACTTCATCGCGCGCGAGCTCGATCACCTCGAGGCGCGCTGGCCGAAAGATCTGCCGCTCGCGGTCATCCACGCCGACCTGTTTCCCGACAATGTCTTCTTCCTCGGCGACAAACTGTCTGGCCTGATCGACTTCCCGTTTTCCTGCAACGACATCCTGGCCTACGACGTCGCGATCTGCCTGAATGCGTGGTGTTTTGAGCCGGATCATTCGTTCAACGTTACCAAAGCGCGCGCGCTGCTCAACGCCTATGGCCGCGAGCGGCAATTGTCAGAAGCCGAGCAGGAAGCGCTGCCGCTGCTGGCGCGCGGCTCGGCGCTGCGCTTCCTGCTGACGCGGCTGGTCGATTTTCTCAACGTGCCGCCGGGCGCGCTGGTGAAACCGAAGGACCCGCTCGAATACGTCCGCAAGCTGCGCTTCCACCAGAGCGTTTCCAGCGTGCGCGATTACGGTCTGACCCAGCCCGGATTTGTCGCTTGAGCGAATTGCCTCACGTGACGGTTTTCACCGACGGCGCCTGCTCGGGCAACCCCGGCCCCGGCGGATGGGGCGCGATTCTGAGGTTCGGCGATAAAGAGAAAGAACTGAAGGGCGGCGAGCCGCACACCACCAACAACCGCATGGAGCTGATGGCTGCGATCTCGGCGCTGGAAGCACTGAAGAAGCCGTGCGTAGTCGATCTCACCACCGATAGCCAGTATGTCCGCCAGGGCATCAGCGGCTGGATCCATGGCTGGAAGCGGAACGGCTGGCGCACCGCGGACAAGAAGCCGGTCAAGAACGTCGACCTCTGGCAGCGCCTCGACATGGCGCTAAAGCCGCACGAGGTGCGCTGGCACTGGATCAGGGGCCACGCCGGCCACGCCGAAAACGAGCGCGCCGATCAATTGGCGCGCGAGGGCGTGGCGATGGCGAGGCTGCAGGAGAGAGTGGGGAAGTAGCGGCGCCGCATCCTCGCGCCGTCATCACCCGCCAACGGGTCGCGCGAATGCGCGCCCGAGGACAGGCTAAGGCGGGTGATCCAGTATTCCAGCGACGTTTTAGAAATGCCGAGAAGCCGCGGCGCACTGGATCGCCCGGTCGAGGCCGGGCGATGACAGCCTAATTTGCGGCGAGCACTCAGCTCACAACTGCCCCAGCAGCGTATCGCCGCCGGAAACTTCGACCTTGCCCGGCGCGGGCTCGAGGTTGAGCTTCTTCACCACGCCGTCTTCCACCAGCATCGAATAGCGCTTGGAACGGATGCCGAGGCCATTGCCGGAGGCATCGAGCTCCATGCCGATCGCCTTGGTGAAGTCGGCATTGCCGTCGGCGAGGAATACGGCTTCGTCGCGCTGGTCGGTGTCGCGCTTCCACGCATTCATGACGAAGGCGTCGTTGACGGAGACGATGGCGATGGTGTTCACGCCCTTGTCCTTGATGGCATAGGCGTTGAGGAAGATGCTCGGCAGGTGCATCTTGTGGCAGGTGCCGGTATAGGCGCCGGGCACCGCGAACAGCGCCACCTTCTTGCCCTTGAAAATGTCATCGGTGGTCTTGACCTGCGGGCCTTCCGCCGTCATCACGCGAAACTTGGCTTCCGGCAGCTTGTCGCCAACTTGGATCGTCATCGTCAATTCTCCCTCAATGTGCGGTGTGTGCCTTATAGCGTTTTCGAGCGAAGTGGGTACCGGTTCGCGTGAAGAAAACGCGTTAAAATAACAATCTGGAGCGAACGCTCCAGACCGGGCAGGTGAACGGCACAATATTCAGGGAAGGAGAAACGGCAACAGTCGAGACCGTTCACGCTTGCGTCATCACGGCGAAAAGCCGCCTTCATCGAGGAATGCCTGCTCCTCCGGCGTAGTGGCGCGGCCCAGAAGGTGGTTGCGGTGGGGAAAGCGGCCGAAACGCCGGATGATATCGGCGTGGTGCTCGGCCCATTTCAGGCTCTCGGTATGGCCGGCCGCGCGTGACAGCTCGATGCAGCGCAACTGGTCGCCCAGGTGCTCCGAATGCATGAAAGGCAGATAGAGGAATTCGCGCAAAGCGGGATCGATCCGCGCGTCGACGCCGTGATCGACGGCGCGGTGCGCCACCTCACGCGCGAGGCGGTCGCTGGCGTAGGTTCTCGCGTCGCCGCGGAACATGTTGCGGGGAAACTGGTCGAGCACGATGACGAGCGCCAGCGCGCCGTCATCGCTCGTTTCCCACGACGATAGCTCGCCGGCCGCCGCTCTCTGCCAAAGGCTGAGAAAGCGCCGGCACACCTCCGCATCGAAAGCGTCGTCGCGCGTGTACCAGCGATCAGGGCCGGCGTCGCGCCAGAAGGCCAGAATGTCGGCTGGCGCGACGTTAGTCTCCGTCATGTCGAGAGGTCCGCCTGCGCCTTACGCCGCGGCCTTCTTCTCGTCGCGCAGTTCGCGGCGCAGGATCTTGCCGACATTGGTCTTGGGCAAATCGGTCCTGAACTCGATCTGCTTGGGGACCTTGTAGGCGGTGAGCTGCGTGGCGCAGTACTTGATGACGTCATCGGCCGTGAGGTTTGGGTCTTTCTTGACGATGAAGGCCTTGACCGCCTCGCCCGACTTCGAATCCGCCACACCGATCACGGCGCATTCGAGCACGCCTGGATGCCCCGCGATCACTTCCTCGATCTCGTTCGGATAGACGTTGAAGCCCGAGACCAGGATCATGTCCTTCTTGCGGTCGACAATCTTGGTGTAGCCGCGTTCGTCCATGACGCCGATGTCGCCGGTGCGGAAGAAGCCGTCCGCGGTCATCACGTTCGCGGTCTCTTCCGGCCGATTCCAGTAGCCGGCCATCACCTGCGGTCCCTTGGCGCAGATCTCGCCGGGCTCGCCGAGCGGCACTTCCTTGCCGTCGTCGTCGCGGATCGAGATGTAGGTCGAGGGCACGGGAATGCCGATCGAGCCGGAGAACTGATCGGCGTCGGCGGGGTTGCAGGTCAGCGTCGGCGAGGTCTCGGACAGGCCATAGCCTTCCGACAGCGCGCAGCCGGTGACCTTGAGCCATTTCTCGGCGACTGCCTTTTGCGTCGCCATGCCGCCGCCGAACGAGGTCTTCAGCTTGGAGAAGTCGACCTTGTCGAACCCGGGCGCGTTGAGCAGGGCGTTGTAGAGCGTGTTGACCGCCGGGAAGCTGTTGACCTGGTACTTCATCAATTCCTTGATGAAGCCCGGTATATCGCGCGGATTCGGAATCAACAGGTTGACGCCGCCGGCCCGCACCGCCAGCAGGAAGCACGCGGTCAGCGCGAAGATATGATAGAGCGGCAGCGCGCAGACGACGAAGAGCTGGTCGACATGCGGCGACTTCTTCAGCGCCGGCTGCAACCAGGCGTCGTTCTGCAGCACGTTGGCGAGGATGTTCTTGTGCTGCAGCGTCGCGCCCTTGGAGACGCCGGTGGTGCCGCCGGTATATTGCAGGAAAGCGACGTCATCACGCGTCAGTTGTGGCTTGCTGAGCTTCATGCTGCGGCCGGCAGAGAGCGCATCGTTGAACGAGACGGAGCCTGGAAGCGACCACGCCGGCACCATCTTCTTCACCTTGCGCACGACGAGATTGACGATCACGCCCTTGAAGCCGAGCAGGTCGCCCATGCTGCCGACGATCACGTGCTTCACGGATGTCTTCGCGATCACCTGCTGCACCGTGGTGGCGAAATTCTCCAGCACGATGATCGCTTCGGCGCCGGAATCCTTGAGCTGATGCTCGAGCTCGCGCGGCGTGTAGAGCGGATTGACATTGACCACGGCATATCCCGCGCGCAGCACGGCGGCGGTCGAAACCGGATATTGCAGCACGTTCGGCATCATCAGCGCGACGCGGGCGCCCTTTTGCAGGCCCTTGCTCTGCAGATAGGCGCCGAGCGCCTGGGACATCTCGTCGAGGTCGCGGTAGCTGATCGACTTGTCCATGCAGATGAACGCCTTGCGATCGGCGAACTTCTTGAAGCTTTCTTCCAACAGCTCGACCAGCGATGAGTACTGGGTGACGTCGATATCGGCTGGCACGCCGGCCGGATATTGCTTGAGCCAGATCCGCTCCATGGTATCTCCCCTCTGCTTGTTTCCCTGTTTCTCGGCCGGGCATGCCTTGTTTTTGGCAGTATTGTGAATGCCGCCGCCGATGGCAAGCGGCTGCGCGCTATCGACGCATTTCGGCGATCTGGAATCGTTCGGCCGAACGGCAGGAAAGCTGCCTAATTACGTGGCTCCGCGGCCCGTTAACCAGCCGGCTTGTTTTCGCCTTTGGGTTTAGCGGCGGCGTTTGGCTTGGCCGGCTTCGGCGCGGGCTTGTCTCCGACGGCTGCGGGCTTGGCGGCTGCGGGTTGGACGGCTGGCTTTCTTTCAGCCGAAGCAGCCGGCTTTTTCTCAGCCGAGGCGGCCGGCTTGGCGGCAGCATCCGGTTTGGCGTTTGCGTGCCTGACGGCAGCAGGCTTGGCTGCCGGCTTTGCGTTGGCTTCAGCCTTGGGCGCTGCCGCGCCGTCGGGCTTCTTCGCGGCAATCTTCGACTTCTTGCCGCGCTTTGCGGACGCCTGCTTTTCAGCCTCCGCCGCAACGGCGGCGATCAATGCGGGGCCGGTCTTGGTTGGACCGGTATAGACCGGAACAGGCTCGGACGGCTCCGCCGCAGCCGCCAGCAGATCCGCAGGTTTGACCGGGTGGTTCTGCAGCCCCGCCGTGAAGAAGTTCACCGCGGTCTCGCCAGTCGAAGTGTTGCCGTTGCTGGCGACGATGTCCGGGTCCTCATCGGTAGCCGGCCGCTTGCGCTTGCCGTTGCACATCTCGTCGCGCAGGTTCGGCGGCGTCGCATCGACCGGAACCAGTTTGTCGACGGTGCCAAGCGCGGGCGTCAGCCAGCTCAGTCCGTTGCCGAAGCCGCGCTCCAGCAATTGCGCCGCGCGCACTGCGCGCGCCTGGCCTGAGGATGCGCCGAGCACGACAGCAATCAGCCGCTTGCCGTTGCGCGTCGCAGACGCAACCAGATTGTAGCCGGAAGCGCAGATGAAGCCGGTCTTGAAACCGTCGGCGCCGGGATAGCGCCCGATCAGCTTGTTGAAATTCTGCGTCACCCTGCGGCCGTAGCGGATCGAGGGGATCTGCATGAAGTATTCGTACTCGGGCAGGTCGCGAATGACGGCGCGTGCCAGCATCGCGAGATCGCGCGCCGACGTGATCTGTCCGTCCGCGGGCAGGCCGTTGGGATTGACATAGCTCGTCTGCGTCATGCCGAGCCGCAAGGCGGTCTGGTTCATCATCGCCGAGAAACCGTCGACCGAGCCGCCGACGCCTTCGGCGAGCACCACGGCCATGTCGTTGGCCGACTTCACCATCATCATCTTGAGCGCGTTATCGACGGTGACCTGGGTGCCCGGAGGAAAGCCCATCTTGGACGGCGACTGCGAGGCGGCGACCGGCGACACCGTCAAGAGCGTGTCGAGCGACAGTCGTCCTTCCTTGACCGCCTTCAGCGTGACGTAAGCCGTCATGATCTTGGTCACCGAGGCGGGATACCAGGGCATGGTGGCATTGTCGGCCTGCAGCACCTTGCCGGTATCGGCTTCGACCACCAACAGCGCTTCGGCGTGCACGGCGCGCGGCGTTATGACGGCAAGCGCCGTCGCCAGCAAAATCAGGTTCAATGAGGAAGCGCGAAGCAACGGGCGAAGAAGATGCACTTTTCCGTTCCGGTCCTTTGAGACCCGCCTTCGAAAAGGAGAGGTCCTTAAATCAAATGTTCGGGTTTCAAGCGTGTCCGGCGCCGTCGCATTGCGGCAGGTCGCAAACCTATACCGGCTTGGCGATTCAGAACAGAGGCCCGGCGACTTAATCGTGGAGGAAGTTGGCGCAATTTCGGCGATAGTTGAACCGTAACAGATGCTTGCCGGCCTATTTAACCTCGATGCCGGCCCGGGCATTCTCCTGCACCATGAACTGGGCCTTGGCGAGTTCCGCGAAGCGACCGCCCATGGCCACCAGTTCATCGAAAGTTCCACTTTCGATCACCCGCCCGTTGTCGAACATCAGAATGCGGGTCGCGTTGCGAATGGTCGAAAGCCGGTGCGCGATCACAAAGGTGGTGCGGCCCTTCATCACCTCGTCGAGCGCCGCGTTGACCTTGGCCTCGGTGACGGCGTCGAGCGCGCTGGTCGCCTCGTCGAGGATCAGGATCGGCGGGTCTTTCAGCAGCGCACGGGCGATCGACAGGCGCTGCCGCTCGCCGCCGGATAGCATCCGGCCGCGCTCGCCGGCATGGGTCTCGAATTTCTTCTCGCTGCGCTCGATGAATTCCAGCGCCTGGGCGCGGCTTGCGGCGACGCGCATTTCCTCATCGGTCGCGTCCGGCTTGCCGACGCGCAGATTGTCCGCGATCGAGCGGTTGAACAGCAGCGCCTCCTGGAACACCACGCCGATGTTCCGCCGCAGCGCCGTCAGCCTCAACGCGCGAATGTCCATGCCGTCGATCTTGATGATGCCGGACTGCGGATCGAAGGCGCGGTGCAACAGCGCAATCGCCGTCGACTTGCCGGCGCCGGTCGGGCCGACCAGGGCGATGGTCTGCCCGGGCAGAGCGGTAAACGAAACGTCTTCGACCGCGGGCCGTTTGCCGTCATAGGAAAACGATACGTCGTGGAATTCGACGAGCCCGGAAAGCCGGCCGGTATCGACCGCTCCGGGCCGGTCGCGCACCGCGGGTACGGCGTCCAGTACGTCGAAGAATTCCTGCAGCCTTGGGGCCTCCATGAACACGCTGTTGATAAAGCTCACCACCTGTTCCAGCTTCTGGATCAGCATGGTCGCGAAGCTCACGAACATCACGATCTCGCCGACCGTCGTCTGCCCCTGCGCGTGCAGGTAGATGCCGACGGTAAAGATCGCGAGCACGGTGATGGTGGTGGAAGCGCGGGTGATGACGGTGACCAGCGCCCACCAGCCGAGCACCGGCATCTGCGCGGCGAGCAGCTTGTCGGCGACGAAACGCAGGCCCTGAACTTCGGCATCGATCCGTACGAAGCTCTGCACCAGCGCGACGTTGCCAAGTGCATCAGACGCGCGCGCCGAGAGATCGCTGTACTGCGCCTCGACGTCGCTCTGCATGCCGTAGGTCTTGCGGACGACAAACGTGGTCAGCGCCGTGAACACCACGCACAGGACGAACAACAGGATCGCCAGCCGCCAGTTGATGTAAAGCGCGAGCGGCAGCAGCACGACCAGCGAGAGAATCGCCGCAAAATGCTCGCGGAAGAAGGCAAGCCAGAGCCGCCACAGCGCGTCGGTGCCGTTCAGCATCACCTTCATCAGCCGCCCGGAATGGGTGCCGGTGTGGAAGGTGAGCGGCAACTGCATGATGTGCTCGAAGTAATCGGTCAGCACCACCTGGCGCTGGCGGTGTGCCAGCTTGTCGGCGTGGAGCGCGACGAGCGCGCTGCACGCGATGGTGAACAGGCCGAATACAACCCAGGCGGCCAGCAGCGGCCAGGCCGAGTTCGAGGCCAGCATTCCGCTCTGCGGCTTGCCCGAGAGCACGTCGACGATCTTGCCGAACAGCACCGGCTCGGCGAATTGCGCCCCGGCCAGCAGGAGATTGGCGACGGCGAGAATCCAGCCCAGCCGCGCCTCCTTGCCAAGCAGCTCGAGGACACGGGTGTAAAGGCGCAGCATGGACATCAGGTGAGGACTCGCAAGGCGATTCAATCGCCCATTGTAAACAGGGATCGCTCGGGACGACTAGTGAGGCAGGCGCATTCGTCAGGAGTGAGGTAGGCGACTTCGGCAGGCAGTTGAGCAAGCGGCACCCCTCTCCCTAACCCTCCCCCGCAAGGGGGGAGGGAACCCATCCGCCGGTGCTTCCCTTACGTGTTTGCAACTTCAGCACAGCAACGCGAAGTGAGGTGAGCACGCTGATCAGGCTCCCTCCCCCCTTGCGGGGGAGGGCTGGGGAGAGGGGTAAGCCGCGGGCACTGGCGGAAGAAGAAGCCCCCACTCAATTAATCAGCCGGCTGTTGAGCGGGGGCAGGAACTGGTCGTCGAAAATGTCGGAGGCCTGCGGCCGTTTCTGAAACTTGAAGTCGTCCGCGACCTGATCGATCGAGCGTTCGAAGCGGGCCGGATCGATGGCGCCGATGCCGTTGCGTTTCACTTCGCTGGTCAGGACGTAGTCGCGCAGGATGCTTTGCAGCCGCTCGAGTTCGAGGTCCTTCGAGCCGCCGTCCATGCGATTGGCGACCTCGGTTGCGGCGCGTTCGGGGTCTTTGACCGTGAGATGCAACCCGCCGATGACGGCCCGCACGAATCCTTTCACCGCCTCGGGCTTGGCGGCCGCCAGCGCCGGATTGGCGATAATAGCGAAACCGTAGGCTTCACAGCCATAGTCGGCGAATTTCAGCACCGCCAAATCGTCGGCAGGCACGCCGCGATCCCTGAGATTGATCGCCGACAGATAGGAGAAGCCGGTCACGGCATCGATCTGGCCGGCCGACAGCATCGGCTCGCGCACCGCGGCACTGATGCTGCTCTGCTTCACGCTCTTGATCTTGATGCTGTTCTGGTGCGCTACCGCCGGCCACAGCCGGCCCGACAGGTCGCCTTCGGCGACGCCGAGAGTCCTGCCCTCAATGTCGGTCAGCGCGCGGATGCCGCGGCTCTTGCGGGCGATGATGGCATAGGGCGCCTTGTTGAACAGCACGAACACGGCCTTGATCCGCGGGCCACCTTGCTTGTCCTTGTCGCGAAACCGCATCAATGCGTTGACGTCGACGACGGCAAAATCGCTGGTGCCGGCCGCGACGCGCGCAATCGCGTCCGGCGATCCGCTGGCGATGTTGATCGTGACCGCAAGCGCCTCAGCGCTGAACAGGCCGCCGGCAGCCGCCATCACGAACGGCGCTGCCGCGGCATCGATCGGACGATCCAGCGAAAACTGGATTGCGAGCGGAGGCCGAGGTTCGTCGGCGGCGAGGGCGCTATTCGCTGAGAAGCCCGCAATGGCGCACAGCCCGGCAAGGAAAGCCAAGAGAACGCCCAGGCGAGAGCGGATGGCGTTGGTCCTGATCGCACGCATCGAGATGACATCAGCAAGAGGTGGGACAAGTTGCCGCGCCGGTGATGTCGGTTTCGTGACATCGCCAACGGCAGACTTGGCCTTTAGGCGAGCTATTGTGCAGCATCTAACCTGAATGGTCGATGACTGCCACGATTTTGCCAGGGATCGTTCAGCCGCCGTTCGGATTCGGGAACCTAGTATCCGTTCGGTGGTTAGCTATCGAAGGCCTGTCAGGCCAGCTCCCACGGAGGATGTCGAGATGTTTGCGCAAAAGGGTGTGTTTTCATCGATCGGCCGCGCCGGCGCGGTGGCAACGGTTGTGGCCGTTGCACTGACGGCAGTCGCGCCGACGACCACGGCATTCGCGGGCTCCGCACCGTCGAGCAAGGGCGTGACGGCCTCGACCGGGACCAGCGACGCGACCGATATCAGCGCCCGCCGCAGGTACTATCGCGGTGGCGGTGGCGCGGCGGCAGCGGCGGCCTTTGCCGGCATCGTCGGTACGGGACTTGCGATTGCGGCCACCCAGAACCGCCGCGATTACTACTATGATCGCGGCTATGGCTATTATGGTGGCGGCCCGGTCTATTACGGTAGCCCGTATTATTACCGGCCTCGCGCCTACTATTACGGCGGCGGCCCCTACTATGGCGGCTGGTAAACGCGACCGCTAAAATGTCATCCGTTCAATATGAATCCACCGGCCACCCCGGCCGGTGGATTTTTTTATGGTTGCAGAGGTGGCCGTTAACACGCCGGCCATGGCTTTGCATTAGGCTCGAAGAATGAGTGATTCGCTCGAACGGCTTTATCAGGCTGTCCTCGCGGCCAGGGATCTCGATCCGGCAACGTCGCGCACGGCCCGGCTGTTTCAGCGCGGCCCCTCCAAGATGGCCAAGAAGCTCGCCGAGGAAGCCATCGAAGTCGTGATCGATGCCGTCAGCGGCAAGGCCGACGCGGTGGTCCGCGAGAGTGCCGACCTGCTCTATAACCTGACCGTGCTGTGGGCATCGGCCGGCGTGAAGCCGGAGGACGTCTGGCGCGAAATGGAGCGGCGCGAGGACCTGCTGGGCATTGCCGAAAAGCTGCCAAAGCCCGTCAAGTCGCCGAAAACGGCGCCAACCAAGCCGCTGCCCAAGGCAGCGGCAGGCCCCGCAGTCCGGCGGCGAATTGTCGCGCTGGAAGGCCGTTCTGTACGCAAGCGGTAGTAAATCCCCTCAAAATCCGTCGTTTTCCGGCATGGACAAATCCGCTCCATGATGGTTCATGCGCCCATGCTCAAACGGACCTACGATTGGTGTATCAACGCCGCCGACAAGCCCTATGCGCTTTGGATCATGGCGGCGGTGTCTTTCGCGGAAAGCTCGTTCTTCCCGATCCCGCCCGACATCATGCTGCTGCCGATGTCGCTGGCGCAGCCGAAGAAGGCGTGGTGGTTTGCGACCGTCTGTACCATCGCATCCGTTGCCGGCGGCGTGGTCGGTTACGCCATCGGTGCGTTGCTCTATGACTCGGTCGGGCACTGGCTGATCACGGTCTACGGTCTCAGCGACAAGGTCGAAACCTTCCGCGCCTCCTATGCCGAATGGGGCGCGGTGATCATCCTGCTGAAGGGGCTGACGCCGATCCCCTACAAGCTCGTCACGATCACCTCGGGGTTTGCCGGCTACAACATCTGGCTGTTCATCCTGTGCTCGATCGTGGCGCGCGGCGGACGGTTCTTCGTGGTCGCGGTCCTGCTCAACCGCTATGGCGACGCGATCCGGGCCGAGCTGGAAAAGCGCCTCGGCACCTGGGTGGCCATCGGTGCCATCGTCCTGGTGTTCGGCTTTTACGCCGCGTTCAAGCTGGTCTAGGCTTTGCCGGCATCCCGGCTTCAAGCTACGTTTCGTCCCATGCCCGATCGAATCGGCCGTTTGATCAAGCTATTCGGGATGCAACGCGCGACCGTTGGGCTCGTTGCATCCGTGCTTGCGATCGCTCCCGATGCCGGCTGGTCGCAAGGCGCGCCGCAGCCCTCGCTCGGCCTGCAGTCGCCGGCCCAGCAGCCGGTGCCGGCTCAGCCTGAGCGGCAGCAGAGTGAGCCGCAGCAAGCGCCGCGCCAGGAAAATCCCGGCCTGATCAACGAAATCGGAAAGCTGTTCGAGAAATCCAAATCGCTGCTGCCGCCGCTGAAGAGCCCAAGCGAGACCATCGACGATCTCAACGCCGGCGCCAAGGGTGCCGGCGACAGCCTGTCGAACATCGCCAGGCCATCAGTCATGGTGAGTGGGCGTGCGGCGTGTCTGGTGGCGGCCAACGGTGCGCCGGACTGCAAGGCCGGCGCCGACCGGCTGTGCCAGAGCAAGGGCTACAAGGAAGGCAAGAGCCTCGATACTGACGCGGCCGAAAAATGCTCGCCGAAAGTGTTCCTGCCCGGCTACAAGCGGCAGTCTGGCGACTGCAAGACGGAAAATTACGTGACGAGGGCGCTCTGCCAGTAGAGGTCGTTCCGTCATCTCGCAGCGCCAAAACGCAATACTTGACACTGGAAAGATTGCCTTGTTGGTTGGTATGATGCCTGGCATCTCTAGAGCCAAATCGCTTGCCTGAATAACCAGAGGATCGCTTCGAATGTCCATGCCCGCGCTGTTCAAGGGCCGCCTGTCGATACCCGTGATCGGGTCGCCGCTGTTCATCATTTCCGTGCCCGATCTCGTGATCGCCCAGTGCAAGGCCGGCGTGGTCGGATCGTTTCCGGCGCTGAATGCGCGGCCGGCTTCGCTGCTCGACGAATGGCTGGCGCGGATCACCGAAGAGCTCGCAGCCTACGACAAGGCGCATCCGGAGCGGCCGTCGGCGCCGTTTGCGGTGAACCAGATCGTTCACAAATCCAACAACCGGCTCGATCACGATCTTGCGGCCTGCGAGAAGTACAAGGTGCCGATGCTGATCACCTCGCTCGGCGCGCGCGAGGATCTCAACCAGGCGGCGCACAATTGGGGCGGCATCGTCTTCCACGACGTGATCAACCAGAAATTCGCGCACAAGGCGATCGAGAAGGGCGCCGACGGCCTGATCCTGGTGGCGGCCGGCGCCGGCGGCCATGCCGGCACGATCTCGCCGCTCGCCTTCGTCGAGGAAACGCGCGCCTGGTTCGACGGACCGATCGCGCTGTCGGGCGCGATCGCCAACGGCCGCGCCATCCGTGCGGCGCGCATCCTCGGTGCCGACTTCGCCTATATCGGCTCCGCCTTCATCGCGACCCAGGAAGCCAACGCGGTCGAAGCCTACAAGGAGATGATCACGTCGTCGTCGGCGGAAGACATCGTCTATTCGAACCTGTTCACCGGCGTGCACGGCAATTACCTCAAGCCGTCGATCGTCAAGGCCGGGCTCAATCCCGACGACCTGCCGACCTCCGATCCCTCGAAGATGAGTTTTGGCACCGACGCCTCCGGCGAGCGCGCCAAGCCGAAGGCATGGAAGGAGATCTGGGGCAGCGGCCAAGGTATTGGCGGCATCGGCAAGGTGGTGCCGGCCGCCGAGTTGATCGCGCGGTTCAAGAAGGAATATGACGAGGCGGTCGACCCCGCATTGTAAGGCGTCTTGCGGAGCGCGCCCCGTGATGGATGCGACGGAGGATCGGTGATGGCCGGACAGGATCTGAGCGCCCATGTTGCGCTGGTAACGGGCGCGTCCCGCGGCATTGGCGCGGCGATTGCGCGAATGCTTGCGGAAGCTGGCGCCGCGGTTGCGGTCAATTACCGCGAGCGCGCCGCCGACGCCGACGCGGTTGTCGCTGACATCAAGGCTGCCGGCGGCCGCGCCATCGCGGTCGCCGCCGACGTCTCGCAGGCCGCATCCGTTGCCGGCCTGGTCGAACAGGTCGCCGCCGCACTCGGCCCGATCGACATTCTCGTCAACAATGCCGGCTTAGCTATCGTGCGCGGCGTCGACGATCTCACCGAGGACGATTTCGACCGGACCATTACCGTAAACCTGAAATCGGCGTTCCTGTGCACGCAGGCCGTGCTGCCGGCGATGCGGGCGCGCAAATGGGGCCGCATCGTCAACATCTCGTCGGGCGCGGCGCGCGGCGCCGGCGCGATCGGCGTGCACTACAACGCCTCCAAGGCCGGCATGGAAGGACTGACGCGCGGTTACGCGGCGCGGCTCGTCAAGGAAGGCATCACCGTCAACGCGGTGGCGCCGTCGCTGATCGAGACCGACATGATGGGCGGCCGGACGGATCTGGCGCGCAACATCCCGCTCGGCCGCATGGGCCGGGCCGAGGAAGTCGCGCAAGCCGTCGCGATGGTGCTCGGCAACAGCTACATGACCGGGCAGACCATCGTCCTCAATGGCGGCATGGCGTTCATTTGATGCGCCGCCTTGCTCGCCGTCTCCCGCGAATGGCGCGCGGTGCTCTGCCTGCCGCCGGCTCGACTCGCTCTGCCGAAGCAGGCAAGAAGCTCGTCCCTTGATCGACAGGACTTCTCATTCAATGGACGGCATTTTTCGCGTTCACGGCAACGACGTCGTCACCAGCCCCCTCGCGGCAGGCCCATGGGACCCGAGCATGCAGCACGGTTCGCCGCCGGCGGCGCTGGTGGTGTGGGCGGCGGAGCGGATTCCGACGCCGGTCCCGATGCGGGTTGCGCGCGTGACCGTGGACCTGATGCGTCCCGTGCCGGTGGCGCCGCTGACCATCGAGAGCGAAGTCTTGCGCGAGGGGCGCAAGATCCAGCTCTGCGCGGTCAGGCTACTGGCTAACGGCGTCGTCGTGGTCGGCGCGACCGTGCTGAAGATCAAGGTGCAGGCCCAGGAATTGCCGCTAGAGGCCGAGATCCTGCCGGTCGAGCTGCCGGGGCCGGATCGATCGCGCGTCGAGCCCGCGGATTTTTCCTCCAGCCCGTTCGTATCAGGCATGTCGCTGCGCGCCGCGCGCGGCCGCTTCGGCGAGCCCGGTCCCGGTGCGATCTGGTACCGCGTCGACCGGCCGATCGTGGAAGGCGCAGCCGTTTCGCAGGCAATGCGGGCGATGGCCGCGGCGGATTTCTGCAACGGCACCTCGGCCGTGCTGGATTTCCGCGCGTGGACCTTTCTCAATGCCGACCTGACCGTGAATTTTGCCCGTGAGCCGGTCGGCGACTGGATCCTGCTCGATGCCGAGTCCTGGATCGGTCCCGATGGCGCGGGGCTGGCAATGGCGCGGCTCGCCGACGAGCGCGGCTATTTCGGCCGCGCTATCCAGAGCCTTGTCATCGAGAAGCGCTGACTGCGCGGGGTCGGTACGTAAAGGGACCGCAATCACCGAGATTGCGGCCCCTTCAATCATTCGAGATCGATCGGCTGGTAACGCCCGCTTTCGTCGAGTGCCGTGCCCCACACCTTGTTCGAGGCTTGGTGCTCGGAGCGGCCGAAGCTGAGCTGGGTCCCGAGACCGAGGTCGAGATTGCGCATCGTCTCCAAGGTGTCGATCAACTTCTCGGTATCGAGCTGCGGGCCGGTCCGCTTGATGCCCGCGATCAGCACGTTGGCGGCGACATAGCCCTCGAACGAAACGTAGTCGGGCGCTTCGCCTGGGAAATACTTGGCGAGCGCATTCTTGTATTCGAGCACGGCGGACGAATAGCCCGACACCGCCGGCACCACCTGCGTCACGATCACGCCGTTGGTGTAACGCGGTCCCAAGAGTTTCAGTTCTTCGGCGAGCGCCGTGGAGCCGACGAACGAGACGTTGGAGTAGATCAACCCGGGATAGAGGTCGCGCGTCTTCTCGATGAACCGCGCCGCGGCCCGGTAGGTGGCGACCATGACGACGGCCTTGATCGGCGGTTTCGCGAGCTTCAACTGGTTGATCGCGTCGTCGACGTCGACGGTGTTTCGCGCATAATTGAGCCGGAGGATGGCGCCGTCGTTCACGCCCATGGAGCGAAACGCCTTGGCGACCCCGGCAAATCCGGCGTCGCCGTACGAATCCTGCTGCGCAAACACCGCGATCTGCCGAGGCTGCAGCCGGCGTATCTTGACGAGGTAGCGGACGACTGCGTCGGTTTCCTGAACATAGCTGGCGCGGTAGTTGAACACGTAGCGATCCGGCGGATCGTTGCGCAGGATGTTGGCGCCGGTGAAGGCCCCGAAGAACAGCATCCGGCGCTCGAGCGCATAGGGAATCGCCACCGCCGCGGTTGGCGTGCCGACATTGCCGACGATGCCGAACACCTGGTCCTTTTCATAGAGCTGCTTCATCGCGTCCGCGGTGCGTGAAGGCTCGTAGCCGTCGTCGGCGGCGTGCAGTTTGAGCATCCGCCCGTCGACGCCGCCGGCATCGTTGATCCGGTTGAAGGCGGTCTCGATTCCGAGCTTCATCTGGCGTCCCAGCTCACGCGCGGAGCCGGAGAAGGGCGCGGCGATGCCGAAGCGGATTTCCTTTTCGCCGATGCCGCGTGGCAGCGGCCCGGTCGGGACTGGGGCCGTCGGCGCGGTCGCCGCGTTCGCGGCCGTTGCCGCAGCAGCAGGGGACGGACCGATGACGCTGGAAAGACTAGGGCCCGAGATCGAGCGTTCGAGATCGGCAAGTTGACGATCGGCCCGGATGCAATCGATTTTGCCCGAGCTAACGGCGGCGCGGCCGTCGGCCACGCTGCGATCGAATGTCAGGGTGAGATCAGAACGCTCGGCCTCGTTCGACGAGGCTTCCCGGATCACCTGTGAAAACTTGTCGACGATGGTCTGGATGCGGGGACGCGCAATGTCGCGGCAGGCCTGGGCCGAGCCGATCACGGGGCCGACGCGGCCGGCAAGGTCGCGCACGATCGCAATGTCGCCGGCAGCCTGGGCGCTGCCTGCGATTCCGAAGAGCACGGCCCCAACCAGCAAGGCGATGCGGTGCGAGGTCATGGCAAACTCCTTGAGAGTCGGTTCTCAGGCATTGTCATTCTTCCATCTGGATCATGGGTTGGCGCGTTGCGGCGACGCCGGATCCGGCTTCTCGCGCCACTGCATGAATTGCTTGAGCAACTGCGACTGCTCGGGCGCAGGCGAGGCGCTCGGTGGCGTGGAGGCGAGAACGGCCTGGAATTCGCTGATTGCAGGCTTTGGCGAAGCCTCTCCGGATTGGAACAGGGCAGCCTTGATCGACTGCACGATTCCGGAGGACGCCGACGGCTCACCGTCGCTCTGCCGCGACCCCGGCACGACGACGACGAAGAACAGCGCCACGAGAGCGGAGGCGCCGATGGCGGCACCAAAGCGCGCTGCGACGCTCCACAACGCCTTCTTCGATTCCAGTTGGGGTTCGCGCATGATCTCGGGATCGAGGGGATGGCGCAGCGCATCGGATACGGCGCTCTCGAGCTGGGAGTCGAACGACGCCGGAGAGAACGGTGTCGATGCGGGGCTGGCGTCGCGCATGGAAGCCGACCGCTCACGTAGCGAGCGCGGCGCGTAGTACAGGGGATCGCGGGGATTGATGTGGTCCTGCTCACTCACACTACTCATACGCTTACTCCTCATGTCGCTTGGCGGATTGACCGGCGGACTGCTCGGCGGCGGAACGGTAGGTGACGTACCGATCAGGAGTTCCAGGTCGCGGAAGAGGCGCGCGGGATCGTCGACGTCCGCTTTCTGTCCGCTGTCGAGCTTGCTCGGAAGATTTGAATCAAGATGTGAGGCGCCGTCCCTGCGTCCGGCGACACCTGCCTGCGAGATCGAATCTCGCGACCACACAACGCTCACGGCTTCCACTGCCTCGTCCCCTGCCGGCAAATGTTCCGTCTGTCCGACGGATTGAGCTGCCAGACCGCAGAGATCCGCCAGCACACATAAGTTTGTTGGAGCCGAGCGAGGACTAATTTAGGTCGGAAACGTGACGAAAGTAAGTTGAGCTCGCGTTAACTACAACTCACGTGACCTCTGTTTTCAAAGGGTTTGGCATGCGTTCCGCACGATAAGCAGCATGAATCGGCCACAAATGCGCCGGATTCGCCGCTCGTTGCGCTGTTTTCTGCGCGTAGCGCGGGTTTTCACATTAATTACTCGTTAACCAAGTTCGTCGATTGTTAACCATTCAATAAGAAAGGCGAGTCGAACATCATGGACGTCCGAGCGGATCCCACGCGTCAACTGGTCCGGCTGCGCGGCCGGTCCTATGTCGCGTTCGTATTCAGCCCTGTCGTGCCGATCGTGGAATGGCTCGCCGAGATCGACGCCACGCTGGCGCGCTCGCCCGGATACTTCGTCGGCAAGCCGATCGTGCTCGATCTCTCAGCCGTCGACCTCTCAAGCTCCGCCATCGCCCATCTCGTCGGCAGTCTCAACGAGCGCAACATCCGCGTCCTCGGCATCGAGGGTGTGGAGGAAGATCGTCTCGCGGCGAACATGCCGCCCTTGCTGACCGGCGGCCGTGCCTGCGTGATCACGCGAAACGAGCCGACGCAGAAGTCGGAGCCCGAGCCGAAGAAGCCGACCTCGCTGCTGCTGGAGAACCCGGTACGTTCGGGCCAGTCCATCGTCTTCATGGAAGGCGATGTCACGGTTTTGGGCTCGGTCGGGTCGGGCGCGGAGATCGTCGCCGGCGGATCGATTCACATCTACGGCACGCTGCGCGGCCGTGCGATGGCTGGCGTCAACGGCAATTCGGCCGCACGGATCTATTGCCAGAGAATCGAGGCCGAGCTGCTGGCGATCGATGGCTACTACCAGACCGCAGAAGAAATCGACGTCGCGCTCCGCAACCGCCCGGCGCAAGCCTGGCTGGAGGGCGACACCATGAAAATTACCCCGCTGAATTAACCGGCTAAGGAGATCAAGTATGGCCAAGGTCCTGGTCGTTACCTCGGGCAAGGGAGGCGTTGGAAAAACCACCTCGACGGCCGCGCTCGGTGCGGCGCTTGCGCAAGGCGGGCAAAGCGTCGTGGTGGTCGATTTCGATGTCGGCCTGCGCAACCTCGATCTGGTGATGGGCGCCGAACGCCGCGTGGTGTTCGACCTCATCAACGTGGTGCAGGGTGTCGCCAAGCTGCCGCAGGCCCTGATCCGCGACAAGCGGCTGGAAAATCTCTGGCTGCTGCCGGCCTCACAGACCCGCGACAAGGATGCGCTGACCGACGAGGGCGTCGGCCGCGTTATCGCCGAGCTCAGGAGCCGGTTCGACTGGATTCTGTGCGACAGCCCGGCCGGCATCGAGCGCGGCGCGACGCTCGCCATGCGCTATGCCGACGAAGCCGTCATCGTCACCAATCCCGAAGTGTCCTCGGTGCGCGACTCCGACCGCATCATCGGCATGCTCGATTCGAAGACGGTGAGGGCGGAGCGCGGCGAGCGGGTGGAAAAGCATGTGCTGATCACCCGCTACGATCCGGCGCGTGCGGCGCGCGGCGAGATGCTCAACATTGACGACATCCTGGAAATCCTCGCGACGCCTCTCCTCGGCATCATTCCCGAGAGCCAGGATGTCCTGAAGGCGTCCAACGTCGGCACGCCGGTGACGCTCAACAATGCCGAGAGCGCGCCGGCCCGCGCCTATATCGATGCCGCACGCCGCCTGATGGGCGAGGAAGTCGCCATGACCGTGCCGGCCGAGCGCAAGGGCTTCATGAACCGCTTGCTGGGACGGAGAGCTGCATGAGCATGAATCTGCTGCGGCTGTTTAGCGGCCGCAATGCATCCGCCCCCGTTGCGCGGGAGCGGCTGCAGATCTTGCTAGCGCATGAGCGCGGGCTACTCGGTCAGTCCGACTTGCTGGCCACGCTGCGGGAGGAAATCCTCGCGGTGGTGTCGAAGCACGTGGTGCTCGATCCCGACAAGGTGATGGTTAAGCTGGAGCGCGGCAAGACGGTGTCGACACTCGAAGTCGATATCGAAGTGCCCAATAATTTCGACAAGAAGGCTCCTACCGAAAAGCGCATGGCCGGCTGAAAGGCGCGCTGCCGACCGAGCTAATTAATCGCTACCCCACCATCCGCTCGCGGCCGGTCCAGAAGCCTGCCTTCAGCACCTTCTTGTCGACCTTGCCGACGCCGGTCATCGGCAACTCGCTAACGAACTTGATATGCTTGGGCGCGTGCGCCGAGCCTTTCTTCGCCTTCACGAGGTTGATCAGCTCGTCCGGATTCGGTCGCGCGCCTTCGCGGGCGACGATCACGGCGGTGACGGCCTCGCCCCATTTGTCGTCGGGCACGCCGACCACGGCGACCATGGCGACGTCGGCATGTTGCGACAAGACATCCTCGACCTCGCGCGGAAAGATGTTGAAGCCGCCGGAGACGATCATGTCCTTCTTGCGGTCGAGGATGAACATGTAGCCGCGTTCGTCCGATCGCGCGATGTCGCCGGTGTGCAGCCAGCCGTTCTTCAGCGTCTCCGCAGTCGCGTCGGGCCGTTTCCAGTATTCGGCCATCACATGCGTGCCGCGCACGCAGATCTCGCCGGCCTCGCCGGTTGCGACTTCCTGGTCGTCATTGTCGAGGATCTTCACTTGGCAAGCGGCAATCGGGAATCCGCAGGACAGGAACAGCTCCGGCGTCCTGGGATCGTGGTCGGCCTTGCGCAGCACGGATACCGGATAACATTCGGTCTGGCCGTAGAGCTGCGAGAACACCGGCCCGATTCGCTCGATGCCCTCGACCAGCCGGCTCGGCGACATCGCAGATGCGCCGTACAGCAAGAGTTCGAGCGAGGAGAGGTCGGTCTTGTCGAGGGAGGGATGATCCAGCATGACGTAGATCATCGTCGGCACGAACAGGGTGAAATTGATCTTCTCGCGCTCGATGGTCTTGAACACGGCTTCGGGATCAAAGCCTTTCAGCATATGCACGGTGCCGCCGCGCATCAGCGTCGGCAGCACTTTTGTCCCCGCGACATGGCTGATCGGCGCAACCGTCAGGTAGCGCGGGGTATCAGGAATTTCAAAGTCAGCGAGGATCGCGCTGGCAAACCCGCCATATTCGCGGTGATAGCGGAGCGCGCCCTTGGATTTGCCCGTGGTGCCGCCGGTGTAATTGAGCGTGGCGATGTCGTCGGGTCCGGCAAAGCTGCGCGCCGTGGCGCTGCCGGCGGCTTCAATCGCCTGCAGGAGATCGTCGCCGTAACTGGCGGGACCGAGCGTGAGCACAGTCTTCAGACCGGTCGCTTTGGCCGCGAGTTCGCCGCCGCGGTCGCGGAAGGTAACCGCGTCGACCACCAGCATCTGCGCCTCGGAATCCTCGAGCTGAAACAGTTGGTCGTCCAGCGAACCCAGTGGATGCAGCCAGGTAATCGCCAACCGCGAGAGCTGCGCGGCGACACCGGCGCACCAGGTGTCGGCGCGGTTGGCGGTGAGAAACGCGACGCGGCTGCCGGGTTGGAAGCCGAACTGCATGAAGACGCTCTGCATGCGCCCGATCATGTCGGTCGCGCCGCGATAGGTGAGCGATCCGCCCGGCCAGGCGAACGCCGTGCGCTCCGGGTAGCGCGCCAGCGCCAGCAACGTCTGCTCGCATGCCGCCGGAAACGCGTAGAGCGGATTGCCCATCTTCTTCCTCCCGCTGTTTTGTAATTGGCCTTCGTCCGTGCCAATGTCGGGTAACGCTAGCACAACAAGAAGCCTGCTCAAGCCGGGAAGAACGCCTTGCCACCTGTCGACTTGCTCTCGCGCTTTCGCGACCGCCTCAGCCTGCCGCTGATTGCGGCGCCGATGTTTCTCGTCTCCGGCGTCGAGTTGGTGGTAGCCGCCTGCCGCAACGGCGTGATCGGTTCGTTTCCGACCGTAAATTGCCGCAGCCCCGAACAACTCGATCAATGGCTGACGGACATCGATGACCGGCTGAAGGAGCACTCGGATGCAAGCGGCAAGCCCGCAGCGCCTGTATGCGCCAATCTGATCGTGCATCGCTCCAATGCGCGGCTGGAGCAGGATCTGCAGGTGCTGCTGCATCATCGGCCGGAAATGGTTATCACCTCCGTCGGCTCGCCGGCGCCGGTATTGAAGCCGTTGCGCGATGCCGGCGCGCTGGTGTTTGCCGACGTCGCATCCATCCGCCATGCCGAGCGCGCGGCGGCTGCCGGTGCCGATGGGCTGGTGCTGCTAACGGCAGGCGCGGGCGGTCAGACCGGCTGGCTCAATCCCTTCGTGTTCGTGCGCGCGGTGCGCGCCTTCTTCGACGGACCCCTGGTGCTGGCGGGCGGCATCGCGGATGGTCACGCCCTGCGCGCGGCCGAGGCGCTCGGCTGCAATCTCGCCTATATGGGCACCAAATTCATCGCCACGCGGGAGAGCATGGCGGACGCGCGCTACAAGGAGATGCTGGTCGCCAGCAGCGCCGACGACATCCTGCTGACCAAGGCATTCACGGGCCTCCAGACCAACATGCTGCGCCCCTCGATCGAGGCCGCCGGTCTCGATCCGGACGATCTTCCCGAGCGGGGCGCGATCGATATCGCCAAGGATATCGACATCGGCGCGCGCGAGAACCGCCCGAAACGCTGGAAGGATATTTGGAGTGCGGGACATGCCGTTTCGGGCGTGACGGAGGTTCTTTCGGTCGACGAGATGGTTGCGCGCACAGCGGCGGAATATCGGGACGCTGCCACGCGCCTGCGACTTAGCTAGGCTAGAGCACAAAGGGTTCCCGGCGATCCAGCCACTGCATTTTTGTGATGCAGCAATGCCAGGCGCGCCCAACGGCAAATGCCAAGAGAAAGCCGCCGCGCTGGCAAACTTCCGACACAGGATGACGGCGAAAACAGGCAATCCGACATGACGCACGCGCGAAGGCGAGACCGATTCCAGGTTTCGCCGCCGGGCGCATTTTATTCAGCGAGGCCTTCGTGTCGCACAAGCTCTTCCCCGCGATCCTGCTCATCTGCGCGCTGTTTAACTTCCCGGTTTTCGCGCAGCCCGGTGCTGCGCCTGCCGCCCCTACCGATAAAGCTGACGTCCTGACGCCCGATCAGGCGAAGCGGGCGCTCGAGACGCTTTCCGATGACAAGAAGCGCGCGCAAGTCATCGAGACGCTACGTGCGATCGCCAGTGCCTCGCCGCCACCGCAAGGCGCGGCTCCCGCGCCCGAACAGCAATCCGCGATGCCGCTCACCGCCGACAGCCTCGGCGCACAGCTCCTGCTGACGGTATCCGAGCGGGTCGGCGAGATCTCGCGCGAGGTCGCCGATGTGGCGCGGATGCTGACGGACTTTCGGGCGTTCTATTACTGGTTCGTGCGGACCGCCAACGATCCGTCCGCCTATCACCAGTTGTTCGACATCGCGTGGAAACTGGCGCTGGTGTTTCTTTGCGCCCTCGCTGCCGAGTGGCTGGTTTTCCGCCTGATCAAGCGCCCGGTGGCGCTGTTGGAGGCGCGCCTGCCGCAAGCGGCGCGCGCGCCGGTGGCGACTTTGGCGGTGGCCGATCCGCCATCCTCCGTGGCTGACGTCACGGCCGCGCCCGAGCTGCATCGGCGCCGCCTCAGTCTGGCGCGCACCTGGCAGTCGTTGGTCAGGTTGCCCTTCGTGCTGGGACGGCTCGCGCTCGAATTGCTCCCGGTGCTTGTCTTTATTGGTACCGCCACGACGTTGCTGGGAACCGGGATCGGCGATCTCGCAACCGCCCGGCTCGTGATCCTCGCGGTCGTGAACGCCTATGCGCTGACTCGCGGGCTGATCTGCGTGGTACGGGCTCTGGCCGGACCTTTCGGCCTGTTTCGCGTTCGCGCCGAGACCGCAGCCTATATCGAGATATGGGCGCGGCGCATCGTCACCGTCGGTGTCTCGGGCATTGCCTTCGCCAATGTGGCGTTGCTGCTGGGCTTGCATCGCGGTGGCTACATGGCGTTGCTGCGCCTGGTGATGCTGGTCGTCCATCTCTTCATCGTCGTCATTATCCTGCAGTGCCGCCGCCAGGTTGCGGATGCTATTCGCGCGCCGGCCGGCCGCGACGGCACAGCCGCCAGGGTGCGCAACCGCGTCGCCGGCCTGTGGCACTATCTTGCGATCGCGCTCGACCTCGCCTTATGGGCAGTGTGGGCGCTCAACATCCGCAACGGCTACGCGCTGCTCCTGCAATATTTCGTCGGCACCGTCGCGGTTGCGCTGATCGTGCGTCTTTCCACCATGCTGGTGCTGAGCTTGATCGATCGTGGCTTCCGCATCAGCCCAGAACTCCTGCGCCGCTTTCCGGGCTTGGAGAACCGCGCCAACCGCTATCTGCCGCTGTTGCGCAACGTCATCTCGGCCGCGATCGCCTTCATCGGCCTTGTCGCGCTGCTGGAAGTCTGGGGCATCGACGCCATCGTCTGGTTCTACGGCGGCCAGATCGGCAGCCGGCTCGTGTCGGCGGTGGTTACCGTCGGCATTGCAGCACTGGCTGCTGCGGCGATCTGGGAAATCAGCAACGCGTTGCTGGACCGCAAGGTTACCGCACTGTCGCGCGACGGTCACTACGCCCGCGCGGCGCGGCTGCGCACGTTTCAGCCGATGCTGCGAACGGCACTGTTGTGCCTTATCGTCGTCGTCGTTGGCCTCACGGCGCTCAGCGAGATCGGCGTCAATGTCGCGCCGCTGCTCGCCGGCGCCGGTATCGTCGGTATCGCCATCGGCTTCGGCTCGCAGAAACTGGTGCAGGACCTCATTACCGGGCTGTTTCTCCTGATCGAGAACACGGTGCAAGTCGGCGACACCGTCACGCTGTCTGGCCTGTCAGGGGTCGTGGAGAATGTCTCGATCCGCACCCTTCGCCTGCGCGCCGGCGACGGCTCCGTGCACATCGTGCCGTTCAGTGCGGTGACGACGATCACCAATTCAAGCCGCGGCGCCGGCAACGCCGCCGTGAGCGTCAACGTGGCCTACAAGGAAGACACCGACCGCGCCGGCCAGATCCTGAAGGACATCGTCGCCGAAATGCGGCGCGAGCCCGAATTCCAGCACCTGATCCGCGGCGATCTCGAACTGTGGGGGGTCGACAAGGTAGACGGCTCGATGGCTTCGATCGTCGGCCAGATCCGCTGCAGCGATGCCGGCCGCTGGCCGGTGCAGCGGGAATTCAACCGCCGCATGAAGCGGCGATTCCAGGAGTGCGGCGTGGAAATCGCGCCCGCCAGCCAAACCATTCTGATGCAGGTTCCGGCGCCCGCCGGTGCCGCCGCGAATGCGAAGCCCAGGCGGGCGGCGGGCTAGTTCGTCACGCAACGCTATCCGCGTGCCTCAACGCAGGATTCGACCAAGGATGCGCGCCGCCTGATCGATCTCTTTTTCATTCCATGCCGCAAAGCCGAGAAACAGGCCCTGCTCATTGGTCTTGTGATACAGCATGCTCGATAACGGCCGGCTGGCGACGCCGGCGTCGAGCAGGCGCGCCGACAATCGCCGGTCGTTTGCCGGTCCGCTGCACCTTGCCAGCAATTGCATGCCGCCGGCCGGGGCTTCGATCGCGAGACGGTCACCGGCTTCAGCGGCAAGCGCCTGCAGCATGCGGTCGCGCCGGCCCTTGTAGAGGCGCGCCATCCTTCTGATGTGGCCGAGATAGGCGCCGGATGCGATGAACTCGGCCAGCGCGTCCTGCATGGTGATCGACGTCAGCATTCCCATGTGGCGCTGCGCCAGTTCGAAGTGACCGATCAGCGCTTCGGGGACGACGAGGTAACCGAAGCGAATGTCCGCATACGTCGCTTTCGAAAAGGTGCCGAGATAGAACACGCGCGGCGACGTTGCGAGCCCCTGCAGGGCGGCCACCGGGCGGGCCTCGTAGTGAAATTCGCCGTCGTAGTCGTCCTCGATGATGCAGGCGCCCGTGGCTTCCGCGAAACGCAGCAGTTCGAGACGGCGGCCGATCGGCATCAGCCGCCCGGTCGGATATTGATGCGACGGCGTGACGAAGATCAGCCGCGGCGCCTCCTTGCGGGATGAGACGGCCATGCCTTGCGCGTCGAGCGGTATGGTGGAAACGATGGCGCCGGCGGCATGCAATGCGACGTTGGCGCCGCCATAGCCCGGGCTTTCGATCCAGGCGTGATCGCCGCGCTCGAGCAGCGCATCTGCGACCAGCGTCAGGCCGGATTGCGCCGTCGGCACGATTAATATCTGGTCGGCCTTGGCTTTGATTCCGCGATGAACCACGAGATGCCCGAGCAGCGCTTCCTGTAGCGGTCGATGGTTGATGGGCCGGTCACGGCGTAGCGGTGCGTTTCGCGCCGCGCGCCGCAGGTAGCGGCTCCACACATCGTGCGGAAACTCGCGCTCGTCCGCCAGCCCGGGCTGAAACGGCCGCGGCCGTCCCTCATGAACAGGCGGCCAGTCCGCCCGCTGCAGGCCGCGCGCCCAGGACGACAGGCCTATCCGCTCGCTTCCGGCCCGGCTGCTTCGCGGCGACATTTTGCGACGATCGAGCGATAGGCCTTCGGCGACCACCGGACGGCGTCCGGCGGAGAGCGAGAGATAGCCTTCCGCGGCCAATTGCTCGATCGCAAACGAGACGGTGTTGCGTGAGAGGGCGAGCGATTCCGCCAGTTGCCGGCTCGAGGGCAGGCGCTGGCCGGGCGCGAGGCGTCCTTCCGTGATGAGGTGCCGCAACTGGTCGGTGAGCTGGCGCGTCAAGGTCGCGCCGCTGTCGCGCGCCAGATGCAGCATTCCGGGAATCAGGTCGTCCACAACTGGCTCCAGTAAATCGTAAAAACTGGTTCTTTCGTTAGAGCCAGTTAAAGGGCTAGGCAATGCCGAGCGGCTCGTGACGGGGCGTGTTCGAGATGGCCAGTGGACTTTCAACCCGCAGCGCGGCGGCGCTGCTTGCCGGTGTCGTGTTCGCGTGGGGGACCAACTGGCCGGTGACGAAGATGATCGTGCACGACGTGTCCCCGCTATGGGCGACGGCGCTGCGCTGCATGATCGCCGCCGGGACGCTGGCGCCGATGTTGTGGGCGCAGGGGACGTTCATCGTGCCGAAGCGCGGCGACCTGCCGGTCGTGTTCTGCACCTCGATCCTGCACCTGGTGGCGTTTTCCGCGCTGGTGGCGGCCGGGCTGCAATTCGTGCCGGCCGGCAGGGCGATCGTGCTTGGCTATACGACGCCGCTATGGGTCGCGATCGGAGCAGCCATGTTTCTGTCGGAGCATATCACGCGCCGGCGCGCGATCGGTATCGGCTGCGGCCTGGCCGGCCTCGCGGTCATCTTCAATCCGCAGACGCTGAACTGGGCTGACCGCAACGCGCTGTTCGGCAGCGGCCTGATTCTGATTGCCGCGTTCTGCTGGGCCGGCAACATCGTCTATGTCAGGGCCCACAAATGGATCTCGACACCCTTTCAACTCGTGTTCTGGCAGGTGCTGCTGGCGGCGGCGCTGCTGTCGCTCATCGCGTGGCTCGTGGAAGGCCCGCCGCATATCGCGTGGACATGGCGTCTTTCCGCGTTGATGCTCCATAGCGGAATTGTCTGCACGGCATTCGCCAACTGGGCGATGACCATGGTGAACCGCAGCCTGCCGGCGGTCACCACATCGCTGTGTCTGCTGGCGACGCCGCTGCTCGGCATCGTCAGCGCGACCGTGATGCTAAACGAGCCGCTGGAGCCGTCGCTGTTTCTTGCGATGGTGCTGATCATCGGCGGCATCGCGCTTGGCACCATCGCCGGCGGGTCACTCCGGGCGAATGCGACCTAATTCGCCACGAAATACCAATTCTCGTCGTAGCGCTCGAGCCGGCTCGGCGGCTTGTCGGCGAATTCGAAGAAGTTTTTGGGATCGCCGCCCGGCGGCACGTGCAGGAAGCCGGTGAAATGGTGCTTCAGGCCGCGTGAGGTCAAAAACAGCACATAGGTGCCTTCTTCCGTCTCGTCGACGACGATGTCGTTGCCGACGGAAACATTTGGCTCGCGGTCGCCGAGCGCCACTAGGTTCTTGTTGTAGGAGACGTTGGGGTTCAGCTCGCCGGCTTCGACCCGCGCCACGATCCGTTCGCGGTCGGCCCGGTGCCAGCGGAAATTCTGCTGGAGGGCGACCTGGTGCAGCGGGGCGTAGGCGAGAATGGCAAGCGTGAGCGCGGAGATCAGGAAGGGAAGGGCGAACTTCGCGCCACCGGTTCGGATCCTGGGGAGCAGCGAAGCCGACCACACGAGGCAGCCGAAGAACACCAGCGCGACCAGCGGCACGACGGCCAGCAGGACGAAGCCGGAGGGCCAGTCCGCCATCGACAGTTCGAACGTCGCGATCGACAGCGTGAAGGCTGAAATCGCGATCGCCGCCACCAGCGCGGCGCGAACCGATGGCCCGGTAGCGACCGACGTCATCTGGGATGTCGCTTCAGCCATGCCGGGCTGTTCCGCTGCGCCGTTTACTCGGCTCCCGGCGGTTGCCATTCCGAAGGCTTAACGCGCCGTTAACCATATCGGCCCCAACAATAGCCCCAGACGATGGTCCGCCGCCACGGTCGGACGGCAAATCGAAAGGGGTATGGAATGGATTTCGATCGGTATTTCGCCAAAACCCCGGCAACGCTCGAGGAGATCCGGCGCCGGGTGATGTTTGCGCTCGATCGGCATCCGCTGTGCCGCGGTATCGAATTCGACGTCGTCAGCATGCCGCGCAACCGCAAGAGCAACTGGACCGTCACCCTGCAACAGGTCGCCCCCGACGCCCTGTGGGAAGCTTCCGATATCGTTGCCGATATCCAGGAGGCCTATGAACTGGCCGCAGCGGCCTGATTCCGGGCCTTTTTGGGACTTTTTCCCCATCTTTTCGACCGCGTCAGCGCGGCGATTGGCATCGTATAGCCTCAATTATCATCCAGTTTTCGGCAAAAGGGCCAAACGTCGGCGGGAATGGAGACCTTTTTGACCAAGACTATGACGATTGTCGCGCTGATCTGTTTTCTCGTGGCCGGCGCCGCCGTCACCGCCATTGTCGGCCGCGACAGCCTACCTGCCGCCCGGTTCGAACTGGCGTCGGCTTCCTCCGTCCAGGCGCCGGTCTCGAACAAGGAAGGCAAAAAGGATCGCCTGGCGGTCCTGAGCTACGCCACCGCCGCGGTTGAGCCCCAGCCCAGGGATCCCGCGCTGAACGAATCGCTGCGCCGGGCCTATGCCTCGACTTCGCCTGTCGATATGGCCATGCCGAAGGAAATCGCGGCGCCCGCCGCCCCGCCCACGACGTCCACCGCTGAGCCGAGCACGGCACCGGTGCCGGCGCCTGCGCCCGTCAAGCCCAAGGCCGCAGCAAAGCCCCAGCCGCAGAAGAGCTACACACTGTTGAGCGATGGCCAGATCGCCGGCATCAAGGACCGCCTGAAACTGACGGCGTCGCAGGAGTACTACTGGCCGCCGGTGGAGACTGCGCTGCGTGCCGTCGCCCGCAAGATTCATGCGGGCCGCCAGGCCAACCCGAATGCGACGGGCGTGCCGATCGATCCAGAGTCCGCGGAAGTCCAGCAATTGAAATCGGCGGCGATGCCGCTGCTGTTCCAGTTGCGTGAGGACCAGAAGAGCGAAGTGCGCTCGCTTGCCCGCATCATCGGGCTGGAAAAAGTCGCCGCGATGATCTGAGCGGCGATCTGCGCCGCTGGTTCCGACCCTTACACAGAACTCCTACACATAACGCCGCACCGGAACATCACCCTACCCCACGCGTTGCCCGCGTGGATGAGGGAGTTTGCCGATGCGCACATCAACCGCCTTTTTTGCGGGGGCAGGAACCGTGATTGTCGCGGTCGCCGCCGGTGTTGGCGGTGGATATCTGGCTGCCAACATCGTCAGTCCGCCGACACATGTGATCTCGAAACTGGAACGCCGGATGTCAGCGGAGCCGATATCCGTCTCGACGGAGCCATCGGAGCCGGTGCCCCATGTCGCGGCGACGGCGGCCGCGGCCAATACCGCGCCCGCCCAGGAGCAGCCGCAAACGCAGCCCCAACAGACGCAGCCACAGCCCCAAGCGCAACCACAGCCGCAAACGGCGGCGGCAGCGCCGGCTGCTAATAATGCTTCCACCGAAGAGAAGACGGCCAATAACGCAGCGGCCGCTCAACCTGTACCGCCACCGCCGAAACCCTCGAAGCCCGCCGAACAGGCCAGCGAAAAGACCGCTGCGGAGAAGGCTGCTGCGCCCCAGGAGGCGTTTGCCAAGGCGCGTGATGCCGATCTCAAACGGGCTGCCGCCGAACAGCGGCGCGCCGAGCGGCGCCAGCGCTGGGCCGACAAGCGCCGCTTCCAGCAGCCCCGCGAGCAGGACCTCGAGGCGGTCGAGACGCAGGTCCGGGAAGCAACCGAGCCGCGGCGCATCATCATCCGCGAAGAAGCGTTCGCTGGCGAGCCCGCACGAATCGAAATGCCCCGGATCAGGTTGTTCGATCAGGATTGATCGATCCGGAAGAGTCGCGGCGCATCCTTCTTGAATCGCTGTCGTGTCCCGGGCGCGGTGCAGCGCGGAGCGCTGCACCGCAGAGCCGGGACCCAATGCCGCGACATATGACCCCGGATCAGCAGCGCACCACGCCGCTAGCGGCGCGCTGCGCAGCATCCGGGGAACGCTGGACCGATCGCGCCGTTTCAATGAAATGAAACATTACGTCTCAGCTAGCCGCCACACGTCTTAGCCGCCGCGCGATTCCACCACCTTGCGGCAGCCATCCGACAGCTTCGTCTTGTTCGCTTTCAGGCAGGCATTCATCTGCGGCGGCTTGCCGATATGCTCGGCGCAGAATTTTCCGGCATCCGAGCGGCAGGCCATCTGCTCCTGGGGAGTGGGGCCGGATTGCGCCTGAGCCAGCGAGCCGGCGCCGAGCGACAGGATCAGCGCAGTGGCCGCGGCCACGACATGAATGGATTTCATCATGGATCACCTTTTGACGAGAATGGAAGATTGAAAGCGCGCGAAAACTCGTCGAGGTTGCGCCCGCGGTCCATGCCATGTTCATGGCGTCGGCAGCGGGCCGCAAAATCACCCCGCGCGCGCCCACACCATTTTCATGGGATGTTGCCGGGCATCTCGATGGACCATGTACATCTCGCGTCGGCTGCGGTGACCGATCGGCACATCGCAAAGAGCTGCACGCCCAATTCGGGAGAGATGACACATGTTGAAGAAGACAGGTTGGCTGAGCGCAGGTCTGACGCTCGCGGCGTTTTCGGCCGTGGCTTCCTTTGCAGTCGGCGGCGTAGGCTCTGCCCAGGCGGCAGTGGTTTATTGCAAGACGGTTGGCGTGCCGAAGGGCTGCGTCGCGCGCCCGACGCCGGTCGCGGCGGCTGCGGTCGTGACGCCGGTCGTGGGCGTCGGCGCTGTCGGCGTCGGAGCTCGGGGCGTCGGCGTTCGGGCCGGTACGCCGATGAACCGCGGTGGCCCGGTCAACCGCGTCGGCCGCCGCTGAGGCAAAGGGTTTTCAAGCGAAGCATGTCCTCGGACTTGATCCGGGATGAACACCGGTTCGCGTAAAGAAAACGCGTAAGCAAAAGTGTGCATGCTAACCGGCAGCGCCGTCGCTGTCGGGGAAGCGGTGGGGCAAGGTGAGCCTCACGCGCGTGCCTTTGTGGGTCCCTTGGGCGCAGGAGCTCAGTTCCAGCTCGGCGCCGCAGCGCGCGGCGCGGCTTCGCATGTTGCGCAGGCCGCGCGCCGTTTTCGCAGCTCCTGCGGCTCCGCCGTCAGGCGCGATCTCAAACCCCCTGCCGTCATCCTCGACGGTGATGCAGCCGCGCTCGAGGCCGTCGGCGCCGGCCAGCGTCTCGATCCTCACCGTAATGCGCCGCGCCTCGGCGTGCTTGACCGCATTGGTCACCGCTTCATCCAACAGCCGCACGATCTGGATGACGTGCCATGGCCGCAGCTCGGGATGAACCGGCAGGCCCTGCGCGGTGACCGCGCGCCAGTCCAGCGCGATGTCATGCGGACGAAGCTGCGCCATGGCGCGTTCGCGCCATGAGCCGAGCGCCAGCATCAGATCGCCGCCGATGTCGTCCATGGAGTCGATGACGAGGCGCAAATCCTTCAGCGCGGCGCGCGCCGCATCACCGATCCCCGCGCTGCCATTGCCGCGTTCGCTGAGCGCCACGATGCTGACGAGCTGGCCGCCGAGCCCGTCATGCAGGTCGCGCATCAGGCGCGTGCGTTCCCGCGCCAGCGCCGCGGCGCGGGCGCGCTCCTCCTCGCGGGCGAAACTGGCCTTCAGCTTCTCCTCCGCCTCGCGCACCTGGGTGACGAGACGGCCGGCAAAGCCGTCGACCTGGTTCAGCGCCCGGGCGAACCGCCAGGTGAGCCCCGCGCCGATCGCGACCAGCATCGCCGAATAGGACAGCCGCGCGGTGAAGATGCGGTTGGGCATCATCTGAAATACCGAGAGCAGGTCGACGATCCAGCAGGTCAGCATGATCGTAACCGCGCATCCGAGCAGGAAGCTCGCGACGTTCTGCCGCTGCAGCGCCGATCGCGCGGTAACGACGGCCATGATGAGAAGGGAGATGCCGACCATCGGTACGGCGAGAATCAGGAAGAGGGCGCGCACCAGCGCCTGATTTCCGAACAGGCCGGCCAGCGCCAATGCGATGCCCGGAATGAAGATGACCCAGGCGTAGCGCTGCCACTTCCAGCCCGAGAGCAGCAGCGCAAAGACCAGCACCAGTGCGCTTTCGATCGGCGCGGAGGAAATCAGGATCACATTGAACCTGGAAAACGGCGTCTCGCCCATCGGTGTTTGCAGGAACGCCTGGCCGACACCCACGGCCATCGCCGCCGCCAGAACGCCGTAGGCCGGCTCGTGGCGACGCATCACCCACATGATGCCGAGGATCACCGCCAGAATTGCCTGCCAGGATGAGAACACCACCGGCAACGTCACGAACACCAGCGTTCTGAGATTGTAGGTCGGGCGCAACTCTTCGTCCGGGTCGACCCAGATGCGATCGAGGAAGCCGGTGATCGGGCCCCAGATGAACAGCCGGATCGAGATGGCGTTGTCGCCATCGCGCAGCACCGATGCGGGGATCACCGCAATCGCCGGCGTGTTGCGGTCGGGGCGGTTGGCGGCGGGATCGCGCCGGCTGTCGAGGATCACGACATCGTTGACGGTAACCTCGACGCCGTTGGTGAAGCGCGGCAGGAACACCGACCAGGCTCGCGAGGCCTCGCCGGCCGGGCGGACGAAGCGTCCCCTGAAGCGGGGCGGATCGTTCATCGCATTCCGCAACGGTGAGAAGTAAGGCAACGTCACCGCCCGCTCGGCGCCGGCTTCGGTGAGCTGAAAGGCCGTCACCTGATACTGCGCGGGAGGTCCGGGCAGCGATTGCAGAAGCATCGCGACGCCGGCGACGGCGATCACCGCCTGCAGCAGCAGATACTGGATGAGACGGGACGATCGCAGCCGACGCCGCGCGCGGCCGGGCAGCTCCGGTTGCACGTCGTCGCCGTGATCATTCACAACTTGATCAAGCCCTGCTGGACCGCCTCGAACACCGCCTCGCCCCGGGTATGAACTTCGAGCTTGCGATAGATGCTCTTGATATGCCCGGGCACGGTTTGGCGCGACAGGCCGAGATGGCTGGCGATCTCGGCATAGCTAAAGCCCTTGGCGATGCCCCAGAGAATGTCGATTTCGCGCGGCGTCAGTTTGGTGGTGTTGAGTACTGGGCCGGGCGGCGGCTCCGGCGTGCTCTGGGTCCGGCGCACGATGAAACGCGCGATCGAGGCCGAGATCGGCGAGTGGCCGGCGACGAGGTCGCGCACGGTGGCGGCGATGTCGGTCGGGAAGGCGTCCTTGAGCAGATAGCCTGTCGCGCCGACGGTGATCGCCGAAATCACGCTTTCCTCGTCGCCGAGGATCGAGATCACCATGATCTCGGTATCGGGAAAGCGCCGACGGGTCTCGCGGATCAGGTCGACGCCATGGCCATCCGGCAACTGAAGATCGGTCAGCAGCACCTTTGGTGCGCCTTGCGCGAGACAGGCGCGGGCTTCCGCGAGCGTGCCCGCGGCTCTGACCTGGTATCCGGCCTTGGCCAGCGCGTCCTGCAGCCGCCAAAGCGTCGGCGCGTCGTCCTCGACCAGCACGACCGTGATGGCTTCCGCCTTGGGCCCATCGCTCAATGAATTCATCTGAAAACTCCGGCTGCCTGTCCCTGCAGCCCGCGCAAGTGTAACCCCGTGACAGTTTTTTGCGACACCCATGTTCATGGGGCGGGATTTTTACGAGATTCGAGGGAGGCGAAAGGAGCGGAAAAAGCCTATACGATTGCCTCTCAACGAGGCCACCGAAATGCCGAATCCTCCTAAAAATGTACCGCCGACGAAAGTCGCCTCCGAACCCGGCCGCCTTGCCGTCATGCCCGAGGACATCACGGCCGCGGGCGCGTCCATTGCCGGGTCAGTCCTCGTTACCGAATGCGACCAGAGCCGGACGCTGAGCGAGATCTGCGGCTGCAATCTCTGGCTCAAATTCGAGAACCTGCAGTTCACCTCGACCTTCAAGGAGCGCGGCGCGCTCAACCGGCTGCTGGCGCTGTCGCCGGAGGAGCGGCGGCGCGGCGTGATCGCGATGTCGGCCGGCAACCACGCGCAGGGCGTGGCCTATCACGCAAATAGGCTTGGCATTCCCGCAGCCATCGTGATGCCGGTCGGCACCCCGATGGTGAAGATCGAGAACACGCGGCGTCACGGCGCGAACACGATCATCTCCGGCAAGACGCTGGAAGAGGCTGGCGAATTTGCGCGCACGCATGGCGAGGCGCACGGCATGATCATGATCCATCCTTACGACGATCCCTTGATCATCGCGGGGCAGGGCACCATCGCGGTCGAAATGCTGCGGGCCGCGCCGCAGCTCGATACGCTGGTGGTGCCGATCGGCGGTGGTGGGCTGATCTCCGGCATGGCGGTTGCGGCCAAATCGCTGAAGCCGGATCTGCAGATCATAGGCGTGCAGGCGCAGCTCTATCCGTCGATGTACAACGCTATCAAGGGCCAGCGTCTGCCGATGCGCGGCGATACGCTTGCCGAAGGCATTGCGGTGAAGGTGCCGGGCCGGATCACCACCGAGATCATCCGCCATCTCGTCGACGACATCGTTCTCGTCACCGAGGACCAGATCGAGCGGGCGGTGGCGATGCTGATCGCGATCGAAAAGACCGTGGTCGAGGGCGCCGGCGCTGCGGGCCTCGCCGCGGTGCTGGCCGCGCCGGAGCGCTTTGCCGGCCGCAATGTCGGCCTTGTGCTAACCGGCGGCAACATCGATACCCGGCTGATCGCCTCCGTGCTGACCCGCGAACTCGCGCGCGAGGGGCGGCTGACCCAGATCGCGATCGACATCGTCGACCGGCCCGGCCAGCTCGCCGCCGTCTCGGCGCTGCTCGCCGAAGCCGGCGCCAACATCATCGAAGTCTCGCACCAGCGCACCTTCTCCGATCTCCCCGCCAAGGGCACCTTGCTCGAAGTCGTCATCGAAACGCGCGACCGTGTGCATCTGGACGAGGTGATGAAGCGGCTTGGGGAGGCGGGGTTTGTCGCGTGGCTGCCGGGGCGAAGGTAAGCATGGCGTTTTCGAGCAAAGCATGTCGCCCGAGAAGAGAGCCACAAGCAGGAGCCGCAATGACCCGATCAGTACACGTTTCTTCCGAACTCTTTGACAGCCGGCGCTACGGTTTTGCGCAGATAGCAGTCATCCCGACACCTGTCGGCAACGCTATACACGTATCTGGTCAAGTTGCTTGGGATGCAGATCGAAACATCGTCGGTGCTGGCGATGTCGGTCGCCAACTCCAGAAGAGCCTTGAAAACCTTGCTGTCGCACTGGCATCGGCCGGCGCGAGACTTGATCAGGTCGGTGCGTTACGCCTCTACATCAAGCAAAGCCACATGCATGAAAGCGACGCAATCAGTGGCGCTCTCAAGGCGACTTTCGGCGACAATCCACCGTGTGCAACTTGGATTGGGGTGGCGAGCCTCGCCAACGATGAATTTCTCGTCGAGGTAGAACCCTCCGTGGTTTTCCTTGCACGAGAGTAGATGGCAAGACGGCCCTTCCAGGCCAAAAGCAGCGAGGGACTCGTTCGCGCCCCTCAATTCACCAGCCGCACCGCACCGGCCTCGCGGACGTCATAGCCGCCGAGCTCGCCCGCGCGATCGCGGAAGCTCGGCCCGCGCATGAACTCGAACAGCGCCTGCGGCCCCTTCATAAAGTAATCGCGCTGCCGCATCACGAGATCAAAACGCTCCCAGGTGACGGGGAGGAAATCGAGCCCTGCCGATTTCGCCACGCTTCGCGTCGCGATGCCGCAATCGATGCGGCCGGCGCGGATGGCTTGCGCGATATCGGGTCCGGTGGGGAAGGCGGGTTTTGCCAGTTTCAGATCGTCGAGCGTGATGCCCGCGCGCGCCAGCAGCGCGAGCAGCAGCAATTGCGCACCGGCGCCAGCCGGGCGTTGCGCCATCCGCGCGCGCGATGTTGCGATCGAGGCCATGTCGCTCAAGTCCAGCGGATTGCCGGACGCGACCAGAATGCCCTGCTCGCGCCGCGCAAAGCCGAGCAGGACTGCATCATGCAGGCCCGGCGCGTCGGCGACCGCCTCGACATTGGCTCTCTCGTCATCGCCGTCGAGCCGGTGCAGATGGATCGCCGCGACCATCACCTCGCCACGCGTCAGCCGACGCAGGCCTTCCTCGCTGCCTTCGGCCAGGCTGGCGAGGCCGGAATTGCTCTCACGTAAGCCCCATTCCAGCAGCGGATCGTGGCTGCCGCCGACGATCGGCGGCGCCGCCACCTGCGCCAGCGCGGTGGGCGAGATCAGGCCGGCGGACACCCAGCGATCCAGCGCCGTGCGCGGAAACAGCCAGCGGCCGGTCACCTTGCTGCAGGGCACCGCGCGGTTCGCCACCAGCTCGTAGAGCTTGCGCTCGGAGAGCCGCAGATAATCCGCCGCTTCGTCTGTCGTGAGGAGCTCCGGCATCGGCACCAATATGCATTCGAGTGCAAATATTCCAGAAATTGACCATATCGTCGCTATCTGCGCAAGATGCCCAGCGCTAGTGGAATTACAAATGCCAGACGGTCCGTCCGCCCTTCAACTTGTCCTCAGCGGCGATCCTGCGCTGTTCGCGATCGTGCGGCTGTCGCTCTATGTCAGCCTATCAGCGGTGGCGCTGGCCGCGCTGATCGGCATTCCCATGGGGGCCTGGATCGCGCTGACGAGATTTCCCGGCCGCCAGGGCGTCATCGTCCTGCTCAACGCCTTGATGGGCCTGCCGCCGGTCGTTGTCGGCCTCGCGGTGTATCTCGCGCTGTCGCGCTCCGGGCCGCTCGGCGCGTTCGGCCTGTTGTTCACCCCGAGCGCGATGATCGTCGCGCAGACCGTGCTGGTCACGCCGATCATCGCTGCGCTGACGCGCCAGACCATCGAGGATCTCTGGCTCGAATACCGCGACGAACTCACCGCGATGAACCTCGGGCCCCTCGGCCGTGTCATGGCGCTGATCTGGGACGCGCGCTTCAGCCTGGTCACCGCGCTGCTCGCCGGCTTCGGCCGCGCGGCGGCGGAGGTCGGCGCCATCATCATCGTCGGCGGCAACATCGAAGGCTTCACCCGCACGATGACGACGGCGATTGCGCTGGAGACTTCCAAGGGCGACCTGCCGCTCGCGGTCGGCCTCGGCCTCGTGCTGATTTCGATCGTGATCGCGGTCAACGCGCTGGCGTGGAGCGTGCGCCGCGCCGGCGAGCGACTGGCGGGATGACCATGCGCGCGCCTTCGAGCGAACTGCCGATCAAATTTGATGGCGTCACGGTAGCGGCCGGCGGGGTCACGATCCTCGACGACATCGCGCTCACGCTGGCGCCGGGCCTGCCCACGGTATTGATCGGCCCCAACGGCTCGGGCAAATCGACGCTCTTGCGCCTGGCGATGGGGCTGCTGGCACCGTCGCGCGGCCGCATCACCTGGGGCGGGCTCGAACATGTCTCCCCGCTGAAGCGTGCGATCGTGTTTCAGCGCCCGGCGATGCTCCGGCGCAGCGCCGCCGCCAATCTCCGTTTTGCGCTGCGCGCCGCCGGCATTCCGCGCGCGGAACATGCGCGACGCGTCGCCGAGTTGCTCGAACTGGTCGGCTTGCACGCGCTCGCCAACCGCGCGGCGCGAAGGCTCTCCGGCGGCGAGCAGCAGCGCCTGGCGCTGGCGCGGGCGCTGGCGCGCGATCCCGCGGTGTTGTTCCTGGACGAGCCGACCGCGAGCCTCGATCCCATCGCCACCAAGGCGGTGGAAGACATCATCCGCACTGTGAGCGAGCGCAACATCAAGGTCGTGATGGCGACCCACGATCTCGGCGAAGCGCGCAGGCTCGCCGGCGAGGTCGTCATGCTTCACCGCGGCCGAATTGTCGAAACCGGTGCAGCCGCATCGTTCTTCGACGCGCCGCAAACCGCCGAGGCGAGGGCGTTCCTCGCCGGCGAACTGTTGATTTAGCGCATGATCCGGAAAAGTGGTTACAGGTTTTCCGAAAAGATCATGCGCAACTAAAGAAGGGAAAACAAATGAGCATGCTCACGCGCCGTCTGCTGATTGCGGCGACCGCCAGCCTGGTTTTCGCGAGCCACGCCGTCGCGCAGGATAAATCGATCGTGGTGGCCTCGACCACCTCGACGCAGGATTCCGGCCTGTTCGGCTATATCCTGCCGATGTTCAAGGCCAGGACCGGCATCGACGTAAAAGTGGTGGCGCAGGGCACGGGACAAGCGCTCGATACCGGCCGCCGCGGCGATGCCGACGTCGTGTTCGTCCACGCCAAACCTGCGGAAGAAAAATTCGTGTCCGAAGGGTTTGGCGTCAGGCGCCATCCCGTGATGTACAACGACTTCATCCTGATCGGGCCGAAGAGCGACCCGGCCGGCATCAAGGGCTCGAAGGACATCGTTGCGGCGCTCTCCGCGATCAAGGCGAAGGGGGCCGATTTCATCTCGCGCGGCGACAAGTCCGGCACGCATCAGGCGGAGCTCAATCTCTGGAAGATCGCCGGCATCGACATCGCAAAGGACAAGGGTCCCTGGTACAAGGAGATCGGGCAGGGCATGGGCGCTGCGCTCAACACCGCGTCGGCCTCGAACGCCTATGTGCTCGCTGATCGCGGCACCTGGCTGTCGTTCAAGAATCGCGGCGACCTCGTGATTTCAGTCGAAGGCGACAAGCGCCTGTTCAACCAGTACGGCGTCATGCTGGTGAATCCGGAGAAACATCCGAGCGTCAAGAAGGATCTCGGCCAACAATTCATCGATTGGCTGATATCATCAGAGGGCCAGAGGGCGATCGCCGATTACAAGATCAACGGCGAGCAGTTGTTCTATCCCAGCGCCAGCGATTCCGGCGCGTGATACGCGGCTACGATCAGTCATCGAAGGAACCACCACCGTTCATATTCATGAATATTTGTTCAACGATCTGTCGCAGTCTTAATGTCGCAGACGGAACGTGATCGCGGCGCGGTGATTAGACTCGGTAGAGTGGACACAATCACTGGAGTTCGATGATGAAGAAACTAGCCATCGTATTTGCCGTTGGTGCTGCTGCGCTGATCGGCGGTTCCGCCGCCAACGCCGCCGACAATGCGGTAAAGGCGAAACCTGCGACGGATACTGTGCAGTCTTCCACTGACTTCAGCGCCCATCGCCGCCACTGGCGTCATCGGCACTGGGGTTACCACCGGCACTATCGCCCGTACTACGATAGCTACGGCTACTACGCGCCGCGCCGGTACGGGTACTACGGTCCCCGCTATTACGGCGGCGGTCCCGGCGTAACCTTCAGCTTCGGCACCGGTCGCTGGTAAGACAGCCGGCGAGAAAAAAGCCCGCAGCAATGCGGGCTTTTTTTGCGTGCCAACTGGCGGGTCGATCCGAGTCTACAATTCCCGCGATGCTTTCGATGACTTTGTCCGGCTGCCGCTGCCGGCGGCCGACGCAAAGCGGGTGGCGGATTGCTTGCCGGGCTTCCGTGTCGCAGCCTTTGCTGCCAGCCGGGTTACCCGGGCATGTGCATTCCGGAACGCCGTACGTACGACCCTTGCGGTTCGGCTTGCAACAACTCGCCGCTTCTTGAGCGCCGCGTGGCTCTCTTCGGCAATATCAACCTTTCGCACCATTCCGCTGATCGAAGGCGCCAGATCGACCGGAATTTCGGCGATCTGGTCTTCCTTCGACAGGCCACCGACGCCTTCACATGGCGCCTTATCCGGCAGGTCCGTCGGCATGTGAACAGTGTTGTTTGCGTCCGTCCAGGCCTCGGCCTTGTTGCCGGTGATGATCTTGACGTAATTGCGCGTTTCCTTCGGCAACGCACCGCGCCGCGATAGCCACTTCTCGATCCTGCCGCCGCCCGCATTGTAGGCTGCCGCCGCAAGCCCGAGATTTCCGAACTGATTATAAAGCTTGCGAAGAAATCTTGCCGACGCAGGAATCGCCTGCAGCGGATCGAATGGGTCTTTCAAGCCCATTTCGACCGCCGTTCGCGGCATGAATTGCGCAATGCCCTGCGCGCCTGCCGAACTGACCTCCGCCACTTTAAACCTGCTTTCCTGCCAGAGCAGGCGCACGAGAAAGCCGATCGGAATATCGTGTTCCTCAGCGGCACTTCTGACCGCTTCACAAATCGGGTTCGGTGGCTCCTTTATCGAGGCGACCGCATGAGCCGCGGCATCGGCTGTCGTTGCCGACTCGTACGGCGCGGTGACGACGTTTGTTGCGTCCGGTTCTTGCGAATGCTCAACTGACGCGGTCACAGTTCCAGTGTGAGAATTCGATGTCGTGGCAGGTTCCGATTGCGCTTCGGCAATAACGAAAGATAGTTCCGTCCACGCTGACCTGATTTCGGAACTTTCAAAATCCGCCGCGACCACGAACACAGCAATCACGGCGGCGAAAAGATATCGCATCAACTTCCATCCATTTGTGTGAAGGCCGGTCGGATAGAAGTTGGATGTGGAGATTTCGCGGATGAACTACGGCAGAGCAGTGTTCTTCTCGTCCGTAATTCTACCGAATGGAACTTTCAAAAAATGCGCGTTCCCGGGCCGGTCGCCTACGTCGCTCTTTATGCCGCGTTGTACGCGGCGTTCGGCGTGGCATCGCCGTTCTGGCCGAAGTTCTTTGAAACCAGAGCGCTCACGTTCGAGCAGATCGGCTTGATACTTGCGGCTGCGTTGCTGGCGCGTCTTGTCGCCGGTCCACTCGTCGGGATGTTTGCAGACTTCCTGCAATCGTTGCGCCTCGTGCTCGCATTCTGCGCCACCCTGGCAGCAGCAACGGCTGTGGCGTTGCTGTGGGCCGACGGCTTCTGGCTGTTGCTGCTTCTGGCGCTGGTTCAAGCCGTGGCACTGGCGCCTACGACGTCGATGGCCGACGCCTTGTCGGTCAACGTGGCCAGGCCGCAGATCGCGGGGCGGCCGTTCGAATACGGCTGGATCCGCGGTTCGGCATCGGCGGCTTTCGTCTGCGGCACGCTGATCATCGGCCAACTCATCACGTCCACTGATCTGACGCGCGTGGTCTGGCTGAACGCAGCCCTGCTTGTCGCTGCCGCTGGGGCAACCGCGCTGGTACCCAAGGTTTCAGCTCCATCGGCGCCGCATACCGGCGCCTCGCAGCTTGCGGGCGCGGTTCGTGGACTGCTTGGGATCGCGCGATTTCGAATCCTGATTCTCGTCTCGGCTCTGATCTATGGCAGCCACGCCATGCATGACGCCTTTGCGGTGATCCGGTGGAGCAATGCCGGAATAGACACCTCCGTCATAAGCGTCTTGTGGTCGGAGGCCGTCGCCGCAGAAGTGATCGTGTTCTTTCTGATCGGACCGGCCTTGCTCAACCGGCTCGGCGCGCGTGGTGCGGCGGCGTTGGCGGCAGCAGCCGGAATCATCCGCTGGTCGGTTGCGGCGACGACGCCTTCCGTCGTGGCGCTCGCGATGGTGCAGCCGCTGCACGGATTGACGTTCGCGCTGCTGCATCTTTCTTGCATGCGGTTGATGGCAGCTCTTGTCCCCGCCAGAATGGCCGCAACGGCTCAAGCCATCTACGCGTTTGGTGCGGGCGTGGTGACGGCCGCACTGACGCTGCTTTCAGGGCTTTTCTATGCCAGGTATGGCGGAGGGGCGTTCGTTGCGATGGCGGTGCTCTGCGGCCTCGCGTTGCCGTTCGCCTGGTTTGGCTTTACCGATGCTCAGGATATCTCTGCCCGCGCACGCTGAGTTGCGGTAGAATCCGCGTCGCGAAAAGCAGGTCGATCTCTCTGGAAGGTTTGTCAATTGGTCTCGGAAAGCGATCTAGACGCTACTCTCGATGCCGTCAGGGCCGGTGCCGCCGGGCCGGCTGAGGGCATTTTTGGCCCGGCGTCGATGACGTGGCGGATCGACAGGGAAGCCGTGATCTTTCTGGGAGCCGGGCGCGCCTTGCTGCTTCAACTGGCGCATCCCTGGGTCGCAACCGCCGTTGCCGAGCACTCGCGCACCTTTGCCGATCCAGTCGGTCGCTTTCATCGAACCTTTGAGCTGATGTTCACAATGGTGTTCGGTTCGCTCGATGGCGCGACTGCCGCGGCCCGGCGCCTGCATCGACGGCACGCGATGATCTCAGGCGTGTTGCCCGAGGCGAGCGGCCGCTTCGCCCAAGGCTCATCCTACAATGCCAACGACATCGCCGCGTTGCGCTGGGTTCACGCCACCCTTGTCGAAACCGCTGCCATCGCGCACGACCTTATCTTGCCTCCGCTCTCGCCCGAACAGCGCGAGCAATATTGGGCCGAAAGCCGGCTGTTCGGCGCATTGTTCGGGCTGAGACCTGCGGACCTGCCGGCGGATTGGTCATCCTTCACCGACTACAACGCCGCGATGGCTCGATCGGATACTTTGTCCGTGAGCACCGCGGCGCGTGACGTGGCCCACCACATCTTAACCGGCGCACGTCCGTGGTTGCGGCCGCCGCGCTGGTACGTGGCCCTGAGCGCACAGATGTTGCCCGAGCGGCTGCGCACAGGTTTCGGCTTCGATCTCGACGAGCGCGATCAGAGGGCCGCCGATCGCGCGCTCAAGTGGATACGCCGCCTGTATCCGCACCTGCCGACCCGCCTCCGCTACGTCGGCCCCTATCACGAAGCGCAGGCGCGGCTGCAGGGGAAGCCGCGGCTCGAGCTGGCTACCCGGTGGCTCAATCGGGCGTGGACCGGACGACCGCGGCTGGATGATCGTCGGGAGAGGTGAGGCCGATGGGCATCGGCGTGTCATTTGCGGTAAGAGATCTGCCCGCCGAGATTCCTGAAACGAAACCTGCAGAACCGGATTTTGATATTGATGGACGAGGACGACGACCCGATTGACGAGATTTCGCGGATCGAAGCGCGGCTCGAGGAGCTGGCCGAGATCGCCGAGCGGTGCCGCAAGATCACGCTGGTCTCGAAGTCGGTGATCGCGCTCGGTGCCGGATTGATGCTCGTCACGATGCTTGGCCTGCTCGGGTCCAATCAGGTCGCCGCCCTCGGCTCGATTGCCGCGGTGCTGGGCGGCATCGTGTCGCTCGGCTCCAACGCCAGCACCTTGCGGCAGACCATGGCCGCCATCAGCGAGGCCGAGGCGCTTCGTTCCGATCTGATCGGCAGGATCGATCTTCGCGTGGTCGGCGACGAGATCGCAATCAAGCCGCCAGCGTAAACGCCTCGTGCACGGACGACTGGACTGCGCCGCCCGTCACCGCGCCTCCGCCCGCAACGTAGATGGTATCGCCGATCGTGGTGGCGCCGACCGCGTGCCGCGGTGTCAGCATCGGCGCATGAGATTGCCAGGTATTGGTCTTCGGATCGTAACTCTCCATCTGACCGAATACGACGCCTTGCGAGATCTGGCCTCCGTCCTGCACGCCGTATTCGCCGCCCATCGCGAACAAGCGGTCGCGGTAGACGACGAGGCCGTGGCCCGAACGCGCCGTGGGCAGCGGCGCGCGCTCCTTCCAGGTGTCTGATACAGGCAGGTAAAGGTGGTGAAGGTCGGTGTTGTATTCAAAGGTGTTGAAGCGGCCGCCTATGATGTGGATCATGCCGTTATAGGCGACAGCGCCGACATGGTCGCGCGCGGCGGGGAGCGCTTTCCGAATTTCCCACTTGTCGGTTTGCGGGTCATAGACCTCATGCCAGCCGACACTGGCGCGCTCGTTGGTGGGCGCGCCGGCGCCACCGATCAGATGTATCTTACCGTCGAGTGCGACTGCCGCGGCAGCGCCACGTGAGCGCGGCAAAGGCGCGATCGTCGTCCACTTGTCGGCGGCCACGTCGTAGAAAAACGCATTCGGGTCGGGATTGCGGTTCTGCTCGATGAAGCCGCCGAGCGCGTAGACGCGCCCCGCATCCGCCACGACGGCAACATGGTTGGCGCCGCGCGGCAAAGGCGCGGCGTTGAACCATCGATCGTCCTTCGGATCGTAAACATGATGATAGGCGCGATCGACACGGCCTTCGCCATAGCCGCCGACAATATGCATGCGCCCCGCCCAGGCGGTGGCCCAGGCCATTTCGCTTCGCGGCAGCGGCAACGCCGCCTTCGGTGCCCAGCGCCCCTGCGGGCCCTGCGGCGCGGGACTATCCACCTTTCGCTGGGCAATCTGCTCGGTGGTGAGGTGATGCGGCGTGCCACCCTGAAGCCGGGCGAACGGATCGGCGGAGGGCGTTGCTTCGGGCAGCGCTGTGCCTGACGGCGTGCCATGGCCCGCATGCTGGGCGAGCGCCGGCGCGCAACCGAGTGTCGCGCCGGCAGCCACCGCAACGAAAGCTCTCCTGTTCAGACGCGGCAGATCGGATGTCGACGACATGAGAGCTCCTCGGCTAAAGTGGCCGTATCATCAATGGTTGTAACAAAGGCGAGCGCGGTCAAGACGACAAAGCCGGGAACTGGCGCGCCGATGCACTCAATTGCAGGTGATGCCAGGACGACCGTTACGGTACCGGGATGGCCCGGATCCTGCTTTGACAGGTTCGCGCTGACCTGATCCATTTCCTTGATCGAGCGTGACGAGGCATTCATCACCAGTGAGGAGTCGGCCCCCCATGAAAGAACGGCAACTTCGAGACCTGATTGCAGACGTGAAGACCGGCCGGCTGTCGCGGCGGGCCTTTGTCCAGCGAATGATCGCCGCAGGCCTGACGGCGCCGATGGCCGGGATGATGCTGAGCCAGTCGGGGGTCGCGATGGCTGCGACCGCGCTTCCCTACAAGCCGACCAAGGCCGGCGGCGGCGGCGTGCTGAAACTGCTGTATTGGCAGGCCATCACCCTGCTCAATCCCCATTTCGCCGTCGGCACCAAGGACCAGGAAGGCTGCCGGATCTTTTACGAGCCGATGGCGGGATGGGATGGCGACGGCAATTTGGTACCGATCCTCGCCGCCGAGATTCCGAGCAAGGAGAATCATGGATTGGCCGAAGACGGCCGCTCTGTGGTCTGGAAGCTGAAACGCGGCGTCAAATGGCATGACGGCATGCCGTTCACGGCCGACGATGTCGTCTTCACCTGGGAATATGCCAAAACGCCGGAGACTGCGGCGGTCTCGATTGCCAACTACAAGGACATCACGGTCGAGAAGATCGACGACTTCACCGTCCGCCTCACTTTTGCCAAGCCGACGCCGTTCTGGGCCGATGCCTTTGTCGGCAATTACGGCATGATCATCCCGAAGCACCTGTTCAAGGATTATGTCGGCGCCAGGTCGCGCGAGGCGCCGCACAATCTGAAGCCGGTCGGCACCGGCCCTTATCTGTTCGTGGATTTCAAACCGGGCGACATGCTCCGCGGCAAGATCAATCCCAACTACCACGTCGCCAACCGGCCGCAGTTCGATGAGGTGGAGGTCAAGGGCGGCGGCGACGCGGTGTCGGCGGCGCGCGCGGTGCTGCAGTCCGGCGAATACGACTATGCCTGGAACATGCTGGTCGAAGAGGACATCCTGCTGAAGCTGGAAGCCGCTGGAAAGGGCAGGGTGAACATCACCCCGTCGGGCAATGTCGAATTCATGCAGCTCAACTCGACCGATCCCGCGATCGAGGTCGACGGCGAGCGCGCCAGCATAAAGACCAAACATCCGCTGTTCAGCGATCCGGCCGTGCGCCAGGCCGTCAATCTCCTGATCGATCGCGCGTCGATCGAGAAATTCATCTATGGCCGCACGGCGCGGGCCACCGCGAACTTCCTCAACAACCCGGAACGCTTCCGGTCGAAAAACACCAAATTCGAATTCAACATCGAGAAGGCCAACCAGATCCTCGAGGTCGCCGGCTGGAAAAAGGGCGGCGACGGTATTCGCGCCAAGGACGGCAAGCCGCTGAAGTTCGTGTTCCAGACCTCGATCAATGCGCCCAGGCAGAAGACCCAGGCCATCGTCAAGCAGGCGTGCCAGAAAGCGGGCATCGACGTCGAGCTGAAGTCAGTGGTGGGATCGGTGTTCTTCTCCTCCGACGCCGCCAATCCCGACACCTACACGCATTTCTATTGCGACGCGCAGATGTACAACACCACCATGCCGCAAGCCGATCCGCAGTTCTTCATGAACCAGTATGTGTCGTGGCAGGTGGCGAACAAGGAAAACAAGTGGCAGGGGCGCAATGTCTCGCGCTGGCAAAGCAAGGAATACGACGAGATCTACAAGCAGGCCGAACGGGAGCTCGACGCGGTGAAGCGCGCGGCGCTGTTCATCAAGCTCAACGACCTCGTCGTGACAGACAATTACATCCAGCCCATCGCCTCCCGGACCCGGGTCGCGGCGCTCGGCAACAAGCTGACCGCGCATATCTCGGGCTGGGACAACGATTTGTGGCAGCTAGCGAGCTGGTATCGGGAGGGGTGAGAGCGGGCTTACTGGTGTGCCGGGCGATCACGCTTCTGCGCTAACTCCGTCAGCTTGCGTGGTCATGCGACCGAGCAGCCGCTCGATCATCCCGGCGTGACCAAAGCTCAAGCCGATCGAGGATGCTTAGGAGCTCGGTGCCCTTGAGCGAGAGCGAGTAGGTCACGCGCCGTGGGAACGCGACGGTTGGGGAGCGCAGCACCAAGCCTCGATCTTCAAGCCCATCCAAACGCTCAGAAAGCACCTTCGGAGATACGCCGGGTAGAAGCTCCGCCAGCTCGCCGTGCCGTTTCGGGCCGTCCTTCAGGTGCCAGAGCACAAGCGCGTTCCACCGGTGGCCCAGGAAGGCCAGCCAATCCTCGACCGGGCAATCAGCGGGGCGACGCGGTTGCGGATTGTCGAGTTCTAATCGTAGCGCAGCAGATGACAATGCGGCTTCCTTCCCGTTTGGTTAGCACTGAACGGACGTGCTTCCTTTCTTCTCCCCAACGAGGAGATGAGACATGACCGTGACTGAGCCAGCCCAGATGAATGAGGCATTCGCTCAAGCCTTCAACAGCCGTAACATAGACAATCTGCTCGCGCTTTACGAGGTGGATGCCGTCCTGCGCGTGGATGGAAGCGAGCGAAGTCTGATAGGGCTCGACGCGATCGCTAGTGAGTTGCAGGGCCTCCTGCAAGCATCCGGCACAATGACGTCGCGCAATAACTTTTGCGTCCAGCACAGTGACGTCGCTCTGCTGCGCGCAGATTGGGAACTGCGCGCCCAGGACGGCTCCATCGTGGCGTCCGGCAGCTCGGTCGAGTTGGTCCGCCGCCAGTCCGATGGCACCTGGCGCTACGTCATCGACCACGCAGCGGGCGCCGCCCTGCCACGCATCATCTAAGTGGAAGGCTATCATGCGAACTACGGTGCCTAATCGCAGGTGATGCCAGCGAAGGCGTGACGCGCCAATTGAGTGCACTGCCACCGTAATGCCATGGCCCGCATCTGGGCCGGCGCCGGCGCGCAATCGACTGTCGCGCCGGCAGCCGCGGCAATGAACGCTATCCCGTTCAGGCGCGGCAGGTGGGATGTCGAATTGCAGGTGACCTGCATCGCAACTGTTAGCTAGCTCACACGTGAAGGCTGCAAAACGATGTAAGCTCTTCACGGTTCGCCGTGAGCTGTCATGCTCCGGCTGCGCAAGCGAATATCGATAGTGCGGACAACGCGTCCGGCCGGTTGTCACTGGCCGGGCGATCGGATCATCGTGCCGAAAGGGCAGATCTGGGCCGGCCAATGAGCAGCAAACCGAGGCCGAGGACGCAGCGATCGGCGAAGAGGAAACTGGCAGCAGGCAAACAAACGGGGGAGCGCGCAATGGGTCAAATCGGCAGGTCTACCGACCCCTCGACGGCTGACAATCGCGACGACGTTGCAGGCAGCGAGGTCGCTTCGTTCCGCTACAACAATCCCGGCGCTCAATATCCCAGTGCGCGGGCCGCGCGCTTCGGCCAGACCGGCTATGGGATCATCGGTGGCGGCCACAAGATCGCACGCTTTCCCTCGCCGGTGAACGGCGCCGCCTCGAACTTCGACCTGTTGTCGCGCAGCTATGTCGGCATGCGGATCGGCGAAGCTGGAACGAAGTGGACCGGCGCGCACGGCTTCGGCGTGCCGGGCTATGATCCGAACGCCATCCTGACCAAGGAGATGGTCGACGATCCCGTGCAGGCGATCGCCTTGCTGAAAGCCATTGCCGGCCGCGAGTCGGGCAAAGGCAATAACCTGACCGAGGAGCAGTGGCGTCAGGCCCATCGCATGTACAAGGCCGGCAGCGCCGACGCCTTCTTCGACGGTCTGCCAGCCGTAGCCATTGCCCAGCTGCCCGCGAGCGGTGTGCCCTCGGGTGCGGGCCTGGTGCAGCGCGCCCGCGCGCATATCGGCGAGCAATATGTCAACACGCAGGTGCCGAAAGACGATCCGCATTGGCATGGCCCGTGGGATTGCGCCGAGTTCGTCTCATGGCTGGTCTATCAGGAAGCCGGCACGCTTTACGGCTGCGTCGACCACACGGCACAGCCGGCCAAGGCCGATGCCTATACCGGCGCCTGGAAGGCCGACCTCGAGCGACTCGGCAAGCGCGTTTCGGTGGAGGAGGCGGCGGCGACCGTCGGCGGCATCGTGCTCCGCTATCCGCCTGGTCCGGGCAAGATGGGCCACATCGCCGTATGCGACGGCAATGGCGGCACCATCGAGGCAAAGGGACGGCGTTACGGCGTGGTAGCGGACACGGTGCATGGCCGCGGCTGGCATACCGGCATCCTGATTCCCGGCATCTCCTATGACAGTACCGCGCCGATCAAGGTCAACCCGCCAGCCGTCATCTACGAGGTCGGTGCGCCGAACATGGATATGGCCGTGGTTGCGCGCATCCAGGCGGCGCTGGCCGCTAAAGGCTTCGATCCCGGCCTGATCGACGGCGAGTTCGGACTGAACACGCAAGCCGCCGTGCTGCGTTTCCAGGAAGCCGAGGGCATGGTCGTCGATGGCGCGGTCGGGCCGGAAACGGCGGCAGCGCTCGGCATCTCGCTCGAGGCGGAAACCGTTAAGCCCGGCGTCGCGGTGGCGGAGACGGGTCCCGCCGCTGGCGCTCCTGCGCTCGACCTGCAGCAACTGCTCCCGCTCATTCTCATGTTGCTATCGAAGGAGAAACCGATGGCCGCCGATCCTGCCAAGCCGGGCCAAGGCCTCGAACTGCTGCTGCCGCTGATTCTGCAGTCGGCGCTCACCGGCAAGCAGCTCGACATCACGCAGCTTCTTACCGTGCTTGCGACCGGCAAGCCGGCGCCGGCGGTCACGCCGATTGCCAACACGCCGGTGCTCGCGCAACCGGTCAACACTGTCCCGGCGCCGGTCGTCGCGCAGCCGGCAACGCCGCAACAGCCTGGCGCCGCTGCGCCGGTCGATCTCATCACCGTGCTGATGCCGCTGCTGTACGAGCGGCTGACCGGCAAGCCATTCCCGGGTACCGAAAAACCGGACAAGCCCGCCGAGCCGCTCGCGCCGGCGATGACGCGGCCGAGCGTGCAGCTTTCTGCCGGCATGCTCGGTATCGTCACCCTGCTGCAGTCGGCGGGCATTCTCAATTTGCCCTTCAATTTGGGAGCGATCGCCGGTCAGGCGCCAACCACAACCGCGCCGGTTTCAGGCTCGACGATGGCGACCTTGATTCCGATCATCACCGGCGTAATCGGCGCCACCGGCGGCTTCGGCGCGCTGGGTGGGATTGCATCGAAGCTGTTGGGCGGACTGCTCGGAGCGTTCGGGAAGAAGTGAGCGGATACGATACCTGGTCCTGTGCGCAGATTGCTGTCTAGCGTTGCTTGGGCGCTGAGCTCGCCGCTAGTGTCATCACACCTGCGGAGCATTGAACATTTCGGTCCGCGCCAAGACACATCCTCGCCTACAACAATGTTTGCCGCAGGGCGCGTCTTTTCATGGAAGATCCTGCAGTTTTTCTCAGCCGTATTGCCAAGTTCGTCCTGATACCGGTTGGCCTGCTGCTATTGCTCGGAGCGGGCTTCAGCGTCTGGTCAACAAAAACATGGATTGCACGCGCTATTGAAACGTCCGGGTCGGTGATCGAGATGGTGCGCCTGCGCGACAGCGAGGATAAGGGCTACCTGTTTGCGCCAGTCGTGCGCTTCCAGACGAGGGACGGTCGCACCATTGAATTTCAGTCTGGGCTGCGCAGCAATCCGCCGGCTTACCGCACCGGACAAACTGTCTCGGTTCTCTACGATCCCGATGTACCCGAATCGGCGGCCATCCGAGGCGTGTTTTCTCTTTGGCTGATGCCGATCATCGTGGCTTTCATCGGAGCGGTCTTCCTGATCGTTGCAACGGCCATGATCGTGCTGATCAAGAGGGTGTCGCGGGCTTTCGACGCACCATTGCACGTCATTGATGTAGCCAGCCCGCCAAGACACGGCGCTGGGCTGAAGAGATCACGTTAGGCTGGTAACGTCAAAGGCCCGCGGCAAAGGCGGCACCTTGTCGGTTGTCCGAATACGTTCGTGCGCAAGCGTTGATCGGCTTGCCCGGTCGAAGCCGCGCTGCAGTGAAGGCAAGTGCCGCTCTTCGGAATTGAACCACCACTCCCAAGACTGGATTTTGAGTCGAGCGCGTCCATCAAACTCGGTCGGCAGGTCAGGCGTTGGCCTGCCTTGGGCAGTGTCATCCCCGCGTCATGCACAGTTGATAGTCAGGAAGCGAACAACAGCTACAATTGTTCGGAAATAACGAACAGTCTCGGGATTCGACATGCTATCGCTTCGGAGCGTGACCGTTACCTACGCCAACGGCGTCGAGGCGCTGCGGCCGACCACCGCTGTGTTCGAGCGGGGGAAGTTCATCGTTCTTCTCGGCACGTCAGGCGCGGGCAAATCGACGTTGCTGCGCAGCCTCAACGGGCTGGTGCGGCCGACTTCGGGTGAGGTTTGTGTTGAAGGTCGCGGATCGATCTTCGGCAGCCGCGCCCAGTTGCGGGCGCATCGGCGGCGGACCGGCATGGTGTTCCAGCAACATCATTTGATCGGCCGGCTGTCGGCGCTCGACAACGTGCTGACTGGACGGCTCGCCGCGCACAGCGTCTTGCGATCGATTTTTCCGCTGCCACGCGCTGACCGCCTGCTCGCGCTGGAAGCGCTCGATCGGGTCGGCCTCGCCGACAGAGCGCTGGACCGGGCCGACCAGCTTTCCGGAGGACAACAGCAGCGCGTCGGCATTGCGCGCGCCATGGCTCAGAAGCCGGAGATCGTGCTCGCTGATGAACCGGTCGCGAGCCTCGATCCCGCCACCTCCGTCCGCGTGCTTGAGGATCTTCATCGAATTTGCCGCGAGGACGGCATCACCGCGATCGTCAGCCTGCATCAGGTCGATCTGGCACGCCGGTTCGCCGATCACATCATCGGGCTGGCGCAGGGACGCGTCGTTTTCGAAGGCGCGCCGGATCAGCTCGGACCGGTCACGCTCGATCATATCTACGCGACGCAACGCAAGGGCTTGGCCACGGCGGCCTAGTCGAGCCGTCAATCTGGATGGAGAAATCAGATGATGCAACGCCGCAATTTCCTTGTCGGGTCGGCCGCGGCCGGCCTCTGCGCGCTCGCCGCTCCGGTGTTTGCCGCCGACAAGACCAATCCGGACAAGCTGCGGGTCGCCCTGCTGCCTGACGAGAATGCATCGACGATCATTCAGAATGCACAGCCGCTCAAGAAGTATCTCGAGGACTTGCTGAAGAAGCCCGTCGAGATCATCGTCACCACCGACTATTCGTCGATGATTGAGGCGATGCGGTTCGGTCGCATCGAGGTCGGATATTTCGGCCCGTTCTCCTACGTGCTTGCCAAGTCGAAAGCACCTGAAATCGAGCCCTTCGGTGTCGGCGTGGACAAGGGCAAGCCCAATTACCAGTCGATCCTCATCGCCAACGCGGATGGTCCGGTGAAGGAGCTGGCCGACATCAAGGGCAAGCCATTCGCGTTCGGTGACCGGGCTTCCACGTCGAGCCATCTTGCGCCGCGCGCCCATCTCGCCAAACAGGGGCTGATCGGCGACGCGGACTACAAGGTCGTGCATCTCGGCCAGCACGATGCTGTCGCGCGTGCCGTCGCTGCCGGGCAGGTGCCAGCCGGCGCTCTCTCGGAGCAGATTTATCGCGTCTTAGTCGAGACCAAGAAGATTGATCCGACCAGGATCCGGCAGCTCGCATTGTCCGAACCCATTCCGAACTATCCGCTAACGGTGCAAGGTTTTCTGAAACCCGAGCTCAAGGAGGCTATCAAGCGGGCATTCCTTGATCTGAAGGATCCCGCCATTCTCAAGCTGTTCCGCGTTGAAGGCATCGCGACCGCAACCGACAAGGATTACGACGTGTTGCGCGACATGGCGAAAGTGCTCCAGCTCGACGTAGCCAAGCTGTAAAAAGATGAAATCGGTTTCCCATACGTTCGACGCCATTCTTGAGGAGCAACGCCGCTCCGCCTTGCGCGGGGCGGGCCTCGTCGGCTTGATCGTCGCTGCGTGCGTCGCAGCCCTGGCGGCCACCGGCTTCTTCGACGCGCAACGGTTTCTGGAAAGCGGGCCGGCGATTGGTACGCTGGCCTCCGAAATGGTGCCGCCGGATTTCAGCCGTTGGCAGTCATGGCTGCGGCCGCTTCTGGATACGCTTGCGATGTCGATCGCCGGCACCGCGCTCGCAGTGGCCTTCTCCCTGCCGCTCGCCCTTCTGGCTGCGCCCAATACAAGTCCGCACCCAATTGTTTATCTGGCCGTGCGGACATTCCTCGCTTTCCTGCGCTCGGTGCCGGAGATCATCCTTGGCGTTCTGTTTGTCGCGGCGGTCGGTTTCGGCGCGCTGCCCGGCGTCCTTGCGCTGGCGCTGCATTCGGTCGGCATGGTTGGCAAGTTCTATGCCGAGGCCATCGAACATGTCGATCCCAAGCCGCTGGAAGCGGCTCGCGCCGCGGGCGCGACGCCGTTACAGGTCATCCAGCACGCTGTTCTGCCGCAAGTCCTGCCGCAACTCACCGATGTTACGATCTACCGGTGGGAATATCACTTCCGGGCTTCCGCCGTGCTCGGCATCGTCGGTGCAGGGGGAATCGGCTTCGAACTAATCTCGGCGCTGCGGCTACTGAATTACAGCCAAGTGTCGGCCATCCTGCTTTCGATCCTCGCCTGCGTCGTCATTGTCGACAGCGTCGGCGCGTACTTGCGAAAATCGCTCAAGTAATAGTCTCCCGATGACAGAATTGCCGCTTATTGTGCTGACAAACCGGGTCTTCCCCGAGACGCGCGTCGCGTTCGAAGGCGTTGCTCGCGTCGTTGCCAACGATGGGCCCGAGCCATGGAGCTATGACCAGGTAATCGAACGCTGCAGGGAAGCGGCCGGGCTCATGGCATTCATGACCGATTGCGTCGATCGCGCCTTTCTCGCGCGATGCCCGAACCTGAAGGTTATCGGCGCCGCTTTGAAGGGCTATGACAATATCGATGTGGATGCGGCAAGCGAACGCGGCGTCCAGGTGACAATCGTGCCGGATCTTCTCACCGAGCCGACGGCTGAACTGGCCATCGGACTGATGATCGCGCTTGGACGGCATATTCCGGCCGGCGATGCCGGAATTCGCACAGTGGGATTCGCTGGCTGGCGGCCCCAGCTTTACGGCACGGGCATCGACAACTCGACGGTGGGAATCGTCGGGTTCGGCCGCGTCGGCCAGGCCATCGCGCGCCGGCTCTCGGGATTCGGCTGTCGCATCATTGCGTATGACGCCGAGCCGTTCGAGAGCCCCGGTGTCGAGGGAATGGCGTTGGAGAACGTGCTGGGGCTCGCCGACTTCGTGGTGCTGGGCCTGCCGCTGACCGAATCCACCACCGGCCTGATCGACGCCGAAGCGATCGGCCGGATGCGGCGCGGGGCGCTGCTCGTCAACCCCGCGCGCGGTTCGCTGGTCGATGAAGCGGCCGTAGCCGATGCGCTCGAGAGTGGTCAGCTCAGCGGATATGCCGCCGACGTTTTCGAATGCGAGGATTGGGCGCGGCAGGAACGGCCCGCAACGATCGACGCAAGGCTGATTCGGCCGGGCGCCCGGACCGTGTTGACACCACATATCGGATCGGCCGTGATGTCGGTGCGTCGCGAGATCGAGTTATCCGCTGCGACCAGCATCATCGAGGCGCTCGCCGGCAAGGTGCCTGGCGGGCTCATCAACAGGCCGGTGCGCCTAGGAAATCCTGCATTGACCGCGTGAAATGCTGAACCTGACCCATGCTCGCTCGTTCGTCACGGTGATCGCCGCCCGCGGCGTTCGTGCGGCCGCGCGCCAGCTCGATCTGGCGCCTTCCACCATCGTGGATCACATCCGCCAGCTTGAAGAAGTCTTGGCTGCGCCGCTGGTGGTACGGCAGCGTGGCGGCGCCATGCCGACCGATCAAGGAGCGCGCTTCCTTCCACTGGCACGCTCGCTGGTCGAGACGGCCTCCCGCGTGCGCAGCCTAATTCATCTCCCGGTGCTGCGCCTGGCGGCATCGAGCAACGTCGGCACCTATCTGCTGCAGCCCCACATTGCAGTCTTTCGGCAGCGTGCCGGCGTTCCCGTCGAACAATGGATTGGATCGAACGCAGATGTCGCCGCCCGTCTGGAGCGGGGCGAGGCTGATGTTGCAGCGATGGAATGGTGGGACGGCAGGCCCGGCTTTACCGCGCGCACCTGGACGAGGGAGCCACTCGTCGTCATCGTCGGACCTGATCACCGCTGGGCTAGGCTTGGCTCCGTATCCGTGGCCGAACTGCAAGGCGAGCCGCTGCTGGGCGGTGAATCCGGGACCGGCACGGGGTATCTGCTGCGTCAGCAACTCGGTCCACTCGCGAAATCTTTGACCATCATTGACGGTTTCGGCAATACGGAGGCTGTCAAGCGCGCAGTCCGCGCCGGCCACGGTGCGTCGATTGTCATGGAAGCGTCAGTTGCTGACGAAGTCGCTACAGAGCAGCTCGCCGCGCTTCGAATTGAAGGGGCCCAACTCGCCAAGGAGATCAAGCTGATCGTTCCCGAGTCCTTGCCGCCTACGGCTCCGGCGATGGCGATGTTCGAGGCGTCGCTAAGCTGGGAGCGCGGCCTTACCATTTAGCCGTCGCTGTCGGCCGCCTGCCTAGCCGAAGCTGCAAAGCAGCGAAGCGTGGTGCCCCTGGCCGGAATCGAACCAGCACTCCTTGCGGAACTCGATTTTGAGTCGAGCGCGTCTACCAGTTCCGCCACAGGGGCCTTCGGACGCGAGGCCCGGAGGCCGGTGCGGCGAAGCCGGCGGAATATAGCGGGCGGCGCTTCCGGGTCAACCCGCGTGGAAGTGATTGTGGTGTGTCTCGACACCTGGGCGGTGGCGGGATAGGAGGCTGATGCCTATTTTGAGCATGAACCCATGCTCCGGAGCACATCCGTGACGTCAGATGCCCTCCATTCGTCGCACGCGCGCCATCCCGCCGATCCGGTCGTCGTTGCCGCACTGGCGATCGCGGTCGTCGCCGCGGCGACGCTGGCTGGCGCCTGGTTCTTCCAGCTCGTGCTGGATATCCGCCCCTGTCCGCTCTGCCTCGAACAGCGCTACGCCTATTATCTGGCGGTCCCGCTCGGCCTCGTGATCGCCTTTGCCGCGTCGCGCGGGGCGCCGCGGCAGGTAGCGCTGGCCGGGTTTGCGGTGCTGCTGTTGGCGGCGCTCGCCAATGCCTGGCTCGGCGGCTATCACGCCGGCGTCGAATGGCAATTCTGGCAGGGCCCGACCGATTGCTCCGGCCCGCTGGCCGACCTCGGCACCGCCGGCACGCTGCTGCAGCGTCTCGACACGGTGAAGGTGATCCGCTGCGACGAGGTGCAGTGGCGCTTCCTCGGGCTCTCGCTTGCCGGCTACAACGTGCTGATCTCGCTGGCGATGGCGGCGATCGCCATGTGGGGCATCGTGTCGGCGAAGCGGGCGTAGCTCGGTCGCAGTAGTCGTCGTCCCTGCGAAAAACAGGACCCAATCACCAGCCTACATTGTCGAAGGGCAGCCGTCGCCCCTTGTGCCCTTTGCGCGGGCCGCGGTGTATGGGCCCCTGCGTTCGCAGGGGCGACATGTTGAGAGGTCCTCGCCTCGATCCCGTCGTCCCTGCGAACGCAGGGACCCATAACCACGACTGTTTGTTGTGAGAAGAAGCCGTCTCGCGTAGCGCCATTTCCGCAAGCGGTGGCTATGGGGCCCTGCGTTCGCCGGGACGACGAGCGGATCGGCCGCAAAAAATCGACCTCATCTAATCGTCCACGTCCTCCTGCGGGCGGCCGAACAGGTGCACGATGCCGGGCGTGGTGATCGAGACGAACACGAAGCGCGACAGATGATGGGCGCCGACGAAAATCGGATCGATGTGCAGCGTCAGCGCCAGCGCCAGCATGGCGTCCATCGCGCCCGGCGCAAAGGCGACCACGACGTCGGCGAAGCGCACAGAAGTGCTCAGCACGATCACCGTGACGAAAATGGAGGAGATGAGAATCGCGACCGCAAACGAGCCGAGCCCGGCATTGATGTGGCTGAGCAGCGTCGACTTGCTGATCCGCGCAAAGCGCGTGCCGATCACGGCGCCGATGCCGACCAGCGCCACGCCGCGCATCCAGGGCGGCAGGCCGCCCTCGATCAGGCCGGTGCCGTGCAGCGCGGCGGAGGCGATCATCGCGCCGAACATCCAGCTCGCCGGAAACTTTGCCAGCCGAAGCAGCAGCGCGACGGCGAGGGCAGCGGCGGCCAGCACGACGAGCTCGAGCGGCGAGGCGACGACGAGGCTGATCAGCTCCATGGGCGCGCTCTGCGCGACGCCGGTGAAGGCGAGCAGCAGCGGCAGGGCGGCGGTCAGGATGATCACGCGCATGGTCTGCACCACGGCGATTGCCGCGACATCGGCGCCTTTCTCGGCGGCAAGCATGGTGATCTGCGACAGCGCACCGGGACTTCCCGCCAGCAGCGCCGAGGTCTGGTCCCAGCCGTGCACGCGCTGCAGATAGAAGCTCGAGCCGAAGGTCGAGCAGAACGTCGCCAGCGCCAACAGGCCGATGGTCAGGGGATAGGCGCTCATGTGCTGGATCAATTGCCGCGACACCAGCGAGCCCAGCGTGATGCCGAGCAGCACCAAAACGCTCTGCGTCAGGATCGCCGGCATGGTGACCGGCCGCCCCGCCAGCGCGGCGACGCCCACCGCAGCCATCGCGCCGGAAATCAACCCACCCGGCAGGTTGAGCCACAGAAACAAGAGGCCGCCGGCGGCGCCGACGACAAGCGTCTCGAGCGTGCCGAGAATCTTGGCGCGATCGGCCATAGCGGAGGATATCGAGGCGGGGATCAGGCTCACGCCGCCTTATGGCAAATCCGCTTGCACCGGACAAATGCGTCACGCGATTGCAGCAATGCGTGGCTAGCGTCTGCACAATGCCTGCACAAACGTCCCGTAGCGTTGGCTGAACACGGGCTGAATGCCACGACGAATCGCGCCTCTTCGCCGTCAGAAAATTTTTACCGCAGGGTTCGTCCGATGCGTTGTCGCAAGCTGTGGTTGCGCTAGGATGGGCACCGCAGATGACTACTGCCCTAAGGAGACCAGGGATGACTATTCAGGCAAAAATACTGGGCGCGTGTGCGCTGTCGGCATTGGCTGCGTTTGCGATGACCTCGCAGGCGAATGCCCTGACGGCGCAGGAATGCAGCGCCAAATACCAGGCTGCGAAGGCCGCCGGCACGCTCGGCGGCCAGAAGTGGAACGACTTCCGGAAAGCCCAGTGCGGCGCCGACGCCGCGCCCGCTGCCGCCGCTGCGGCTCCGGCCGCCGCGCCGAAGGAAGAGAAGACGGCTGCCAAGAAGGAAGCCGCACCGGCGGCGCCGTCCGGCCCCGCAACTTTTCCGAGCGCGGTCGACGCAAAATATTCGAAGGAGACGGCGACGAAGCAGCGCTTCCACACCTGCCTCGATCAATACAACGCCAACAAGGCCAGCAACGCCAATGGTGGGATGAAGTGGATCCAGAAGGGCGGCGGCTATTACAGCGAATGCAACAAGAAGCTGAAGGGCTCGGTCTAGCCAGCAATCGACGTGGGCGCGGCCGGAGGTTTCGGCCGCGCCTATATTTCGCGGAGCAATGTTTCGGCCGACTTCGCCACCAGTTGCGCGCGCTTGCGCTGGCCGCGTTCGAGAAACAGCAGGCTCTGCCCGAACACGAAGCAGTAGAACAGGAACGCCTGCGCGTCGGCCTCCTCGGCCGCCAGTCCCGTCGCGCGATAGAGATGCCCGACATTCTTCAGCCGCGCAGCGTCCACGCTCGCCACCGCATTGGCTGCCAGCTCGTCGGAGCGGGCCCATTGCCGGATCGCCAGTTCGACCGCCATGGCCTCGGTGTTCATGCGCTCGGAATAGAGCGCGATCAGCGCCTTCAGCCGCTCGCGCGCGGTCGCGCCGTCGAGGCTGGTCTGTTTCTCGATCGCGGCGATGCGGCCCGCGCTCCAGTGCTGCAGCATGGCGTCCAGCAGAGCCGCGCGGTCGCGGAAGCGGCGGTAAAAACCGCCCTTGGTGACGCCGAGGTTCTTGGCCAGCACCTCGACCCGTACGCCCTCGACGCCGGTCCGGGCGATTTCCTCAAAGCCGGCCTCGATCCAGCTCTCGTGGCGAACCTCGCCGGCGCGCGCCTCTCCGGTTCGCGCCGCTTCTTTGGCATTGCTCATGGTCCGGTCCCACCGAGTGTCGATACGGTACCGTATTGCTAACCTGGAGAGGGCCTGATACGCTACCGTATCAAGAAACAAAAGAGCGGGAGCAAACGATGGAAACGGACGCGACCTATCGCGGCACGGTCTATCCGTGGCAATGCGATCATGTCGGGCACATGAACATCATGTGGTATGTCGGCAAGTTCGACGAGGCGAACTGGAATCTGTTCGCCCGGCTCGGGCTGACAATGCGGCATCTCGAACCGGCGATGGCGTGACCATGCCGCGCTTCGAGCCGAAGAACCCGGATTATCGCGCGCTCGCCACCGCCATGTTCGAGCAGCAGCGCGCGATGAAGACGCTCGGCATTTCGATCGCGCGGCTGGAGCCGGGCGAGGTCGATCTCGCGATGGATTATGCGCTCGACCTCACCCAGCAGCACGGCTTCATCCACGCCGGGATCATCACGGCCGCGCTCGACAATGCCTGTGGCATCGCCGCCTTCACGCTGATGCCGCCGGGTGCGGGGATTCTCACCGTGGAATTCAAGACCAACTTGCTGGCGCCGGCGCGCGGCGAGCGGTTCGCGTTCCGCGCCAGCGTCGTCAAGCCCGGCCGCACGCTGACGGTGTGCGAGGCCCGCGCCTATGCGGCGGATGACGGCAAGGAGACGCTGATCGCGACCATGACCGGCACGCTGATGGCGCTGACCAGCCGCGAGGGCGCATCGCCAGAGAGGGGGCATGTCGCAGCCTGATCGGCTGATGCGCATTGCAGTGCAGCTTTGTGCTGCGGCCATGGCGATCTGCAGAAAATTCTTCTATGGTTGCGCCGTGCAACTGAGTCTTTCAACTTGATCATCTCCACGGCGCAAGGTGTGCTGGGACTGGCGTCGGGGATGCTGGTCGGCTTCTCGCTTGGCCTGGTCGGCGGCGGCGGCTCGATTCTGGCGGTGCCGCTGATGGTCTATGTGGTCGGCGTGGCAGAGCCCCATATGGCGATCGGCACCAGCGCGATTGCGGTGGCCGCCAACGCCGCGCTCAACCTGTCCAACCATTCGCGCGGCGGCACCGTGATCTGGTCCTGCGCGCTGATCTTCGCCGCGGCCGGCATGGCCGGCGCCTTCGGTGGCTCGATCCTCGGCAAGATGATGGACGGTCAGCGGCTATTGGCGCTGTTCGCGCTGGTGATGATCGTCATCGCGCTGTTGATGCTGAAGACGCGCTCGCGGATCGGCATGCCTGACGTCAAGGTCTCGATGGCGAACATGCCAGCTATCGTCGGCCTCGGCCTCGCCACCGGAACGGTGTCGGGATTCTTCGGCATCGGCGGCGGCTTCCTGATCGTACCGGCCCTGATGCTGGCGACCGGCATGCCGATCATGAACGCGGTGTCCTCCTCCCTGGTCGCGGTCACCGCATTCGGCCTGACCACGGCCGCCAGCTATGCCTGGTCCGGGCTGGTGTCGTGGGCATTGGCGGGACTGTTCGTGGCGGGCGGCCTCGCCGGCGGACTGGCCGGCACGCGTTCGGCGCGGCACCTCGCCGAGCGCCGCGGCGCGCTCAACATCGTGTTCGCCGTGGTCATTATTGCCGTGGCGCTCTATATGCTGGCGCGTAACATATCCCTATCTCAGCCGTAGACAGGAAATGCGGCCCTTGGCGAGACCCAGATGAAGCGATTGAATAATCCGGCCGGGACGATCCCAGGCCCGACGCGGCGCGAAGCGCTTGGCTTGCTCGGCGCGGGCGTGGCCCTGTTCGGCGCGGGCATGTCGCGTCCGGCGTTCGCGCAAGGCGACGACATCCTGACCGAAGCCCTGGTGCTCCGCGACCCCGACGCTCCCGCGACCGGCAATCTCGACGGCGACATCAACATCGTCGAATGGTTCGACTACAACTGCCCGTATTGTCGCAAGATCGCGCCCGAGATCCAGCAGGTGGTGCAGGACGACGGCAAGGTCCGCCTGGTGCTGAAGGACTGGCCGATCCTGGGCGACGTCTCAAAATACGCGGCGCGGGTGGCGCTCGCCGCTAAGTATCAGGACAAATACCTGCCGGCGCACGAGGCGATGATCGGCGTCAGTTCGAAATTGACCGAACCGCGCATCCGCGAACTGGTGGCAGGCGCCGGCATCGATATGGACCGTCTCAACCGCGACCTCACTTCGAATGCGAAGGCAATCGACACCATTCTCGCCCGCAACCACGATCAGGCGGTGGCCTTCGGATTCAAGGGAACGCCGTCCTTCATCGTCGGCAAGTTCCGCGTGCCGGGAATCCTGACCATGGCGGAATTCGAGATGGTGATTGCCGACGCGCGCAAGGCGAAGAAAAGCAATTAGCTAGAGCGCCAAAACGCCGTCGTTCGGGACGACGGCGTTCGAATGTTGCGATTGATCTCGCCAGGAGATTATCAAGCAATTATCGCGACGAGAGCTTGACCCAATCGTCGTGAGCGCGCGTTTTCAGCGCCTTCCAGTCCTCTGCCACGACATCCCAGTTGACGAGGGTGCGATTGGCCTGCGCGACCTGGCCGCTGGCGACGCTCGACGTCCGCATGGAATCGTAGACATAGACGCCGAAAACTAGCAGCAGCGCGCCCAAAATCATTCCGACAAACGTCCGCATGCGATACCTCCGTGACCGCTCACTAACGCGCAAGACGAGGGATGGTTCCCCGATCTAGGATCGCGCCTTCGGCGGCGCCGGGCGGGGAGCCGAGGCGGAAGGTGCCGCCCCCGTGGCTGTGCCGGTCGCCATCAGCTTGCGACGAGATTGTGTCGGCAGCATCATCGGTGGTCAGGCATGGCTGTTCAGCCATTGCAATATCTCTGCATTCATCTCGCGCGGATAGGTGTGGCTGAGATCGTCGAGCTCGCGATAGATGACGTTGGCACCAGCGGCCGACAGCGCTTGGGCTGTCTGCCGCGCCACCTGTACAGGAAACATCCAGTCGAGCCGGCCGTGCACGATGTGAACAGGCAGGCCACGTAGCCGTCGGCATCGGCCATTTCGGCCATCAGCGGATGAAACGTTGCCGAGACCGGCGCGAGGTGAGTGAAGGGCGAGGCGCTCTCGAATCCCGTGACATAGCAGAACGTGCCGCCGTCGCTCATCCCGGTCAGCAGCATCCGCCTGGGATCGACGTTCCAGCGTGAGCGTACGGCGTCCATGATGCGCATCAAATTCGGCGTGTCGGTATCGTCGCCCATCAGCGCCCAGGTCGAGCCGGTCGCGGTCGGGGCGACCAGGATCGCGCCGCGGCTGCGGGCATCGCGCAGCCAGCTCCACAGAAAGCCGCGGCCATTGCCGCTGCCGCCATGCAGCGCCATCACCAGCGGAAGCGCGCGGTCGGGGGTGTAATGTTCCGGCACGTAGGCGGAGAAGCCGCCGCGGCTGCCCGACTCGTTATGATCGTGAAAGACGCCGGTATTTGGATTGGCTGGCGCCGCCAGCCGCGCCGCGAGATCGTCGTCGTCGCGCAGCGACGGGTCGACGAAGAACTCGCTCACCGGCGGCAATTTTGTAGCCAGCGCATATAGTGCCTCCTGCGCACGCGGAGCGTAGCGAAGTGCGCGAAACACGCTAACGAGATCGCCATTGCCATTTTGCACGACGCGCAGAGCAGCGAACGCGGCGAGCGCCGCATCGCTCGCCGCGTCGAGGGAGGTCTTGATATCTGCGAACTCCGCCGGCCATTCTGCGAGCTTCGACCGAACCGCGCGCAAGGCCTCGTCAGGCTGGCCTGCGGCCTCCATCACGCGGTCGAAATCGGGCGGGTTCAGGTAGCGCGCGATAAAGCCGAGGGCTTCGAGCGACTGCAGCAGTGGCGGCAGCACGGCCACGATGTCGTCCACCACGGCCTCACTCATCACGCCATCCCTTATTGCAATGCAGCCTCAATCCAGTGAAGTCTTCATCTAGTGAAGTCTTGGCGCCTTCAATAGCGTGGCACGGTCGGTCGAAGCCAGCACCACGTCGAAGGTGAGGCCCTCGTGGTAGACCGTGAGCGGTACGTCGACGCCGGCGCTGCCGAGCGACCAGAGCTTGCGATAGAAGCCGGTCTGGCTGGTGATCTTGTCGCCATTGACAGCGAGAATGACGTCGCCGGTCTTCAGTTCGGCGAGTGCCGCGGGTCCCTTGCCGGCGATGCCGACCACCACGACGCGGTTGTCGATTTCGGTGGTGAACATGCCGAGCCACGGTCGCGCCGGCTTGTTGACGCGGCCGAATTTTCTGATGTCATCGAGTACCGGCTTCAACAGATCGATCGGCACGATCATGTTGACGTGCTCGGCCTTGCCGTCGCGCTCGCGTTCAAGCTGCAGCGAGCCAATGCCGATCAGTTCGCCGCGGCTCGAGATCAGCCCGGTGCCGCCCCAATTGGGATGCGCGGGATGGGTGAAGATCGCCTCATCCAGCAGATATTCCCAATAGCCCGCGAATTCCTGTTTTGCCGCGATCTGGCTGGCGACCGAGCGCGTGCGCCCGCCCGCGCCGCCGACCACGACGCGGTCGCCGATCGCAGCAGTGGCCGAAGAACCGAACGGCAGCGGATCGAGGTCAAGGTCGCCGAGCGCTTGCACCAGGCCGAAGCCGGACTCGAAATCGAAGCCGAGCGCGTGGCCTTCCACCACGCGGCCGTCGCTACGGTGCAGCCAGACGGCCTCCGCCTCGGTGATGAGGTAGCCGATCGTCAGCACCAGCCCGTCATCGATCACGACGCCATTGCCGGCGCGTTCGGTGCCGAGCGTCTCGGCGCTGAACGCATCGGGTGGAATGATCGAATGTAGCCCGACCACCGACGACAGGGCTTTGTCGAGGTCGAAGGCGTAATCGCCCGGGCGCGGCTGGTTTGCGGGCGGCACTCTCCATTCGGTCAAAGAAGGCATGGATGGTCTCCTGGCGAACCGGAGCGCGTTTCGGACGAAAGCGCGGGAAATTCATCACAGTCTATGCTGCAAACGGCCGTCTTGAAAGTGTCCCCCAAATGGGCCGGTATGCGACTTATAAGGCGGGCAGATTCACAATTGTTCCAGGGCCAGTTAAGGATCATTCCACATTTGCCCGCGCGCGGGCCGGCACAATCCGGAAATCGCGGTTCTCCTTCAACCAGCCGACGCGTTCGTCGCGCAGCAATGTGCGGCGGACCTTGCCGGAATCGTCGCGCAGGCCGACATCAACGGCCTCGAAACTTTCCGGGTGCTTGTAGCGGCTGAGCCGGTCGGCCAGGAACGCAGCCATGCCGTCGGCGATCGCCTTCGCGTCTGCGCCCCGGTCGAGTTCGAGGATAGCGTGCACGCGCTGCCCGAACTCGGGATCGGGCAGGCCGACCACGACGCAGGAGCGCACATCGGGATGCGCCGATACCGCAGCCTCGACTTCGGCCGGATAGATGTTGGCGCCGCCGCGCAGGATCATGTCGGCGAGCCGGTCGCCGAGATAGAGATAACCTTCTGCGTCGAGCCGGCCGATGTCGCCGAGCGATTCCCAGCCGTCAGGCCGGCGCTTCGGCTCGGCTCCGAGATAGTGATAGGTGGAGCCCGGGCCGTCATTGGGCAGGAAATAAATCTCGCCGGTCTCGCCCGGCGCTACATCGTTGCCGTCCTCGCCGATGATCCTTAAGCGACAGGTATCGCCGATCTTGCCGACCGAGCCGTGGTGTTCGAGCCATTCAACGCCCGATATGATCGTGGCGCCCTGTGCTTCGGTGCCGCCATAGAGTTCGTAGATGCGCTCGGGGCCCAGCCACTCGATCCATTTTTCCTTCAGCCATGGCGGCATCGGCGCGGCCATGTGAAACACGATCTGCAGGCTCGACAAGTCGTAGCAGTTGCGCACCTCCTCGGGCAGCGCCCAGATTCGGTGCATCATGGTGGGCACGAAATTGACCCACTGTACCCGGCTGGCCTCGATCAGGCGCAAGCATTCCTCGGCGTCGAATTTGACGAGGCCGGTGACGCGTCCGCCGTTGAACAGCGCGGTGTGCGAAACGATGAAGGGCGCGTTGTGGTAGAGCGGGCCAGGGTTGAGCACGGAAGCGCCGAGTGGCATGCCAAGCGCCGCCGGTCCGGCGGTATCGACCACGGCGGGCCGGTGATCGAGGATCACCTTGGGCCGCCCGGTCGAGCCGCCACTGGTCATCGCCTTCCAGTAGCGTGCTACCGGATTGGTTACCGGCTCGTCCGAAAAACCTTCGGGGACGAAATCGGCGGGCAGCGAATTCGGCGCATTCCAGTCCGCCTGGCCGCCGACCACCAGCGATGGCTTGAGGATATCGAGCACGGCTGCGGCCTCGCCGCGCGGCAGCCGCCAAGTCAGCGATGTCGGTGTCGCGCCGCACTTCCAAACCGCAAACGTAGTTTCGAAAAACACGTTGCTGTTGGGAAGTCCGATCGCGACGAAATCGCCGGGCTTGACGCCCTTGGCGGCGAAGGCGCGGGCGCGGCGGTTGGCGTTGCGTTCGAGCTGCTCCCAAGTGATGGCATCGGCGCCGTGACTAACCGCGATCGTATCCTTCGGCTTTCGTTCGGCATACCAGCGAGGCACGTCGGCGATAGGAATGAGCATGGGACGTTTCCGTTGGAGCGTTGATGTCGCTCTTGTGGTTGTGACGAGGCGGGCGCCTCAAAAAACTATCGTGACAGAATTGGACGGTTGAGTGAAGGCGCCGCTTGCGTTCCAAGATTGCGCGCGCCGCCTAGTCCTGCCCAACCGCTCCTCAAGGAATTCGACGGATCGGCGCGCGGCGCGAAAAGAAAAGGCCCCGCCTCGGCGGGGCCCTTCCAACGCAGGCGTCGGGCTTCTACGCGATGGGCTCACCAGTCGGAAATGCCATAACCGACTTCCGTGGTGTAGCCGTAGGGTCCGTAGTCGACAGGCACCGGCGCGCCAAACGCAGGGTTCGGCACATAGGCCCGACGGCTGACCACGACGGTGCGTGGCCGCACAATCGGCGGTGCCGCGACAACCGGCGCCGGTGCGACGTAGACGCTGCGGGGAGCCACTGCCACGGGATAGGGGTCGACGTATCTATCGACATAGATTGCCTGCGCGGATGCACTGGTGATGCCAAGGGCCAACGAGCCGGCGATCGCCATGCCGGCCATCGAGCAAATGCGCGACTTGTTTGTCATGTTCCGCAATCTCCTTTGCTGCTTGTTACGGCTTCCAACGAACCCACACCGCGCACGGGCGTTCCGGTGCTCACGAAGTTTTTTGGACGCAGGCTCCGTAATGACGCGCCCCCCCGCTCACGGACCGGCCAGGATCTCGGTATCCAGCGGGCTGTTGTGAGAAGCAAACCATTCGGCGCGAAGCACTGCACGGCGGCGACCGCGATCGTTGATTGGCAGCTTCAACGCCTCGATCAGGCCCTGAACCTCGCGGCGCGCGGGGAGACGAGATGTCTCCTCCCCGTCGGTGTCGGGCATAGTCTCGCTTAGCTCGTCCAGCGCGGTGAGCCCGCGGGGAAAAAGATCGCGATACATCGCCCGCTCCTGAAGGCCAGTCGCGGCCCGGAAACCTGCATTGAGAGCCAGTTCCTGCAAGCAGCCGCAAAGAACCGGGGCGGTAGATGATCGTTGCGCCGAAATGCGATTGCGCACGACCACCCAATCGATGAGGGCGCCGTCAACCGGCCGGCGATGCCGGCGTATCTCGCGCACCAACTCGCCGTAATGGCCGACCCCGGTGACCGTCAACGTAACCGGATCGAGTGTCGCCAGCACGTCGAGGTCGAGAAAACTGTCGTTCAGCGGCGTCACCAGGGTGTCCGTGATCGAATGGGCGAGCCGCATCAGGTAGCTGTCATGCGGGGGCGTATCGATCACGACGAAGTCATGGCGATCCTGCGCGGCGGCAACGGCCCGCTGGAAATCGGAGCATTCGGCGGCCTCGTTTTCAGCCACCATGGGGCCTTCGACGCGTGCGATGCAGAAATGCGTCGGCAGTTCCAGATCGACCTGGCTCCGCCGCGCCCAACCGCGCCGGCTCTCGATGTAGTGGGTGAGGGTCCGTTGCCGCCCGTCGAGGTCAATGGTTGCGACGCGCTGGCCGGCCTTCAGCAGCGCAACGGCAACATGCATCGCGATTGTGGTTTTACCCGAGCCGCCCTTCTCGTTTCCGACCACGACCACATGCGGCGACGGGCGCAATTGATATGTAGGCGCGGTAAGCACGGCTGCGCCTCCACGAACCGTCGGTTGCTTTTCAAGCCTGCTCAGGACGGGCGCTCTGCAAAGGCGCGGCAGTCCTGTGCGGCAGGCAACGACATAACAGACGCGTGGAGCCGTTTGTTCCTGGAACGCCTGCAACCCCCGCTGTCGTCAATCATTTTTTTGCAAGTCCCTTGAAGCGCAATTCTGACCCACCTAGGTCGCATGTGTCAGCCGTAGACTTCCGCCTGTCGCAGACTTCCGCCTGTCGACGGCTGTGATTTCCTGTCATCTCCACAAGCAGCCGAGGAGGAGCGCAATGAAATTCCGTCCGCTTCACGATCGGGTAGTCGTCAAGCGCATTGAGGCCGAGGAAAAGACTGCCGGAGGCATCATCATCCCCGATACCGCCAGGGAGAAGCCGCAACAGGGGGAGGTCGTGGCGGTCGGCCCCGGAGGGCGTGACGAGGCCGGCAAGCTCGTTCCGATCGACCTTCAGGTCGGCGATCGCGTGCTGTTCGGCAAATGGTCGGGCACCGAGGTCAAGATCGACGACACCGAGTATTTGATCATGAAAGAGAACGACATCATGGGCGTGCTGGTGGAGTCCGGCGCCAGTCGCAAGGCCGCTTGAAAGCCCGCCCGATGTAATGGGTAACCGATGAACAGTATCTTAGGAGCAAGACCATGGCTGCCAAGGAAGTCAAATTTTCGGTCGATGCCCGCGAGAAGATGCTGCGCGGCGTCGACATTCTTGCCAATGCGGTGAAAGTAACGCTCGGCCCGAAAGGCCGAAACGTCGTTCTCGAAAAGTCGTTCGGCGCGCCGCGCATCACCAAGGACGGTGTCACCGTCGCCAAGGAGATCGAGCTCGAAGACAAGTTCGAGAACATGGGCGCCCAGATGGTGCGCGAGGTGGCGTCCAAGACGTCCGATCGGGTTGGCGACGGCACCACCACGGCCACCGTGCTTGCCCAGGCGATCGTGAAGGAGGGAGCGAAGGCTGTCGCCGCAGGCGTGAATCCGATGGACCTCAAGCGGGGTATCGACCGCGCTATCGATGCCCTGATAGGCGATATCGAGAAGAACTCGAAAAAGATCACATCGAACGATGAGATCGCGCAGGTTGCAACCATTTCGGCCAACGGCGACGCCGAGATCGGCCGCTTCCTCGCCGACGCCATGAAGAAGGTCGGTAACGACGGTGTAATAACAGTCGAGGAGGCGAAGTCGCTGCAGACCGAGCTTGAAGTGGTGGAGGGCATGCAGTTCGACCGCGGCTACATCTCGCCCTACTTCATCACCAACGCCGAAAAGATGCGGGTCGAGCTCGAAGACCCCTACATTCTAATCCACGAAAAGAAGCTGTCGGGACTGCAGCCAATGCTGCCGCTGCTCGAATCCATCGTGCAGTCAGGCAAGCCGCTGCTCATCATTGCCGAGGACGTCGAGGGCGAGGCGCTCGCCACCCTCGTCGTAAACAGGCTGCGTGGCGGATTGAAAGTCGCGGCGGTGAAAGCGCCCGGCTTCGGCGATCGTCGCAAGGCGATGCTCCAGGATATCGCGATCCTTACCGGCGGCACCATGATTTCCGAGGATCTCGGTATCAAGCTGGAGAGCGTGACCATCAAAATGCTCGGCCACGCCAAGCATGTGAGGATCGATAAGGAAAATACCACGATCGTTAACGGCGGCGGCAAGAAGGCCGACATTGAAGCTCGCATTACCCAGATCAAGGCCGAGATCGAGGAGACCACCTCCGACTACGATCGTGAGAAACTCCAGGAGCGGCTTGCCAAGCTCGCGGGCGGTGTCGCGGTGATCCGTGTCGGTGGGGCGACCGAGGTGGAGGTAAAGGAGCGCAAGGACCGCGTCGACGACGCGCTGCATGCGACCCGCGCGGCAGTCGAGGAAGGCATTTTGCCCGGCGGCGGCGTTCCCCTGCTCCGCGCCGGCAAGGCGCTCGACAGGCTGAAACCAGCCAACGAGGACGAGCGCTATGGCGTCGAGATCGTCAAGAAAGCGCTTTCGTGGCCGACCCGCCAGATCGCGATCAACGCGGGCGAGGATGGTTCGCTCGTGATTGGACAGATCCTGGATAAGGATACGTACGCCTTCGGCTTTGATGCCCAGACCGGCGAGTTCGGCAACCTGATCTCAAAGGGGATTATCGATCCCACCAAGGTGGTGCGAACCGCGCTTGAGGACGCAGCATCGGTAGCTGGCCTACTCGTCACCACGGAGGCAATGGTTGCTGAACTTCCGAAGAAGAAGTCGCCGCCGACAACTCCGGGTGCGGGTGCGAGCATGGCCGATATGGATTACCAGATCTAACTCGGGAGTGATTGGCGCGTCTTCGACCGCGCCAATCATCGTTTCGTCGGCGATGGGTATCTCGCTCTACGAATTCTGAACCGCTCCGCCTATGGATCGGGGCTCGGCGTGCCTCCGATCAGGCGACCATCAACAACAGCCCGCGGCGGTCTGCTACGGATCGAGCTCGGTGTCCCAGTAAAGATAATCCAGCCAGCTATCGTGCAGATAGTTCGGCGGAAATAATCGCCCGTTGCGGTGCAACTGATGCACGGTCGGCGCGAACGGGTGTTGCCGCGGAAACATCTTTGCCTGCTGCGGGGTTAGATTGCCCTTGCGTAAGTTACATGGCGAACAGGCTGCGACGACGTTCTCCCAGGTGGTCTGGCCGCCCTTGCTGCGCGGAATGATGTGATCGAAGGTCAGGTCGTCATGCGCGTTGCAGTACTGGCAGACGAAGCGGTCGCGCAGGAAGACGTTGAAGCGGGTGAAGGCGGGATGCGTGGTCGGCTTGACGAAGGATTTGAGCGACACCACGCTGGGAAGCTGGATCTCGAAGCTCGGGCTGTGCACCGCGCGGTCGTAGTGCTCGACGATGTTGACGCGATCGAGAAACACCGCCTTGATCGCGTCCTGCCACGACCAGAGAGACAGCGGGTAATAGCTCAGCGGCCGGAAATCCGCGTTCAGCACCAATACCGGCCAACCGCCCTGCGAGACATGTGCGTTCAAGTAACGCTCCTGACCCCCATGTTAGCTGCGAAGCAGCGTGTGCCCTGCATACTACAGGCAGCGTGACGGGATTGTGAAGAGCGTTCCAAGGCTTATCCAGCAGCGGGAACGCGTGATTCTCTGCCGTGACCCTGGAAAAAGCCTCGGTTCCTGACCTCGCCAATGCCGGACATTCGCGGTCAATCCATCGTGATAGGCGGCCCGGGCCGGGCGATTCGCCTCCGGCGTGGGCTGTATGGCGCGACTATTCGGTGTGCGGCGGAGCTTCGACCGCCCAGCTCGGATCGGCACCGAACGGGTGATCCATGAAGAATACCCATGTGCCGTCAGGCATCCTGCGGTGAACCTCCATACCATGGTGATGCACCTCGGTGCGCTTGCCGTTTTCGTCGGTGCCCTTGATCAGCCACTGCGACCGCGTCATCGCGAAGTCGCCGGAAACCGTCGTGTGATGGGTCACGACGTCCATGTGCGGCTTCAATCCGACATAGGCCGCCATCGTCTTGCGGATGCCGTCGGCGCCGCGCGCGACGGTGCTGCCGCCATGGACCTCGTCGACCTGAACGATCGAGGCGTCGGGGTGGTACATCGCTGCCGCGGCGTCAACGTCCTGCGCATTGAACGCGCGTGCCAGCCAGAGATTGCAAAGTTCGGGGGACGGAGCACCCATTTCTTGGACTCCCATGTGTTGAAGGTTGTCGATGCGAGGAGGCCGTGGCCTCACGCTCCGGTGCAAGGCCGGATCGGTGTCACCTGAAGTTCCTCATCTCGCTTCCCGTTGCGGTAGGTAACGTTTGGCGCGGCGGAAAGCACGTTGGAGGTACGCCAGCGTCACTTGCGAAACTGCAAGCGGCGCTTACGTCTGCGCCATGGAGGACTGGAACGAGCCCCAACTCGTGTTGGCGGTGCATCGGGCAAGCAGCCTTACCGGCGCCGCCAAGGCGCTTGAGATCGATCACTCGACCGCGTTTCGGCGCTTGAATGCTCTGGAAACGCGGCTCGGCGTGCGTCTGTTCGAGCGTCTTCCCGGCGGAGCGTATCAAGCGACGCCGGCCGGCGAGCGGATGGCGGCAGCGGCCGAGCGGATGGAAGATGAGGCGCTCGCCATCGACCGCGACATTGCGGGGCGGGATCACCGTCCCTCCGGCCGCCTGCGCGTAACCTCCTCGGAAACGCTGGCGTATCGAAAGCTGACCAGCCATCTTGCCGCGTTCCGGCGAACCCATCCCGGCATCGTCGTCGAGCTCGTGGTCGACAACCGCGTCCTCAATCTCTCGCGCCGCGAGGCTGATATCGCGCTTCGTCCGATGCGGCCGAAGGAAGGCGATCTCTGGGGTCGCAAACTCGCCGACGTCGCGTGGACCGTTTACGGCGCAACCGGCTATCTCAAGGAAAGAGGCGGGGCCGTTTCATCCCCCGAAGACCTCGGCCGTCACGCCCTGATCGGATGGGAAGAAACCGCAGTTGGCATCATGGCGGCCGACTGGCTCAATCGAATGATGCCAGATGATGCCTTCGTCTACCGGACCAACAGCCTCGTCAATCAGTTCATCGCCGCGAAGGCCGGCATCGGTCTCGCGCTGCTTCCTTGCTATCTCGGTGACGACGATCGCGATCTCGCCCGCGCGCTGCCGAATGCGGTGCCGGATCTGGTTGGCGAATTGTGGATCGTGACACATGCTGATCTGAAGAAGACGGCGCGCGTGCGTGCCTTCTTCGATATCGTTGGAGAAGGCCTCGCGCGTGAGCACAGCCTGTTTGACGGGCGAGGCCGGTCCCGCGCCGCCGATCGCCAGTAGCGACGCACGTTGCGGTTCGCGCCCGTCCATAGCCTGATGACTCTTGGTTAGATCGATTTGGCCGCGGACTTGCTTCACCTCTCCCGCTTGCGGGGGAGGCGTAGGCCACCTTCAGTGGCCGTCCTCTGAGACGCCGAGGCAAAGCCTCGGCTATGCCGGAGCGCCGGGTGGGGACTCTCTCCACATGGGGAGTGTCAATTGTGGAGGCACCCCCACCCATAGCCGATGCTACGCATCGGCGTTCTTAAACCAAGGACGGCGGCCGTAGGCCGCCTACGCCTCCCCCGCAAGCGGGAGAGGGGGTGCAATCCCGTCGCGGCTGCAATCCGACCTAATCTCATCATGGTCTAGATCTTCTCCAGCTTCTGCAGGCAGCGCGTCACCCCGACCTCCGGCGGCATCGGTGTGTCCGGAAAGCTGGTCTTCCAGTCGGTGACGCCGACCTCGCCGATATAGATGTCGCCCTTGGAATCCAGTGCGATGCCGTGCGGGGCGAGAAATTTGCCGGCCTCCAGCCCCGGGCCGTTTTCGCCGCCGAGCCGAGCAATGCGCCTGCCTTTCGAATCCACGATCGAAAGCCGTGGACCGAGATTCGGTACCTTGCGGTTGACGGCCATGCCGGGGCCGAGCTCGCCGACGATGAAATTCGGCTGCTTGCCGCCGCAGCAGCACAGTGCGCACGGCCGGTGCAGATAGTTCCACTGCGTCTCGTATTTGCCGTTACCGTCGAACACCTGCACGCGGTGGTTCTCGCGGTCCGCGACATAGACCCAGCCGTCGGCGTCGGTGGCGATGTTGTGAACGATGTTGAACTGGCCGGGATCGGTGCCGGGCTCGCCCCAGGTCTTCAGGAGCGTGCCGTCAGGCGAATATTTGTGGACGCAGGCATTGCCGTAGCCATCGGAGACGTAGATCTCGCCCTGCGGCGACAGCGCCGTATGCGTGCAGCGATGAAACGGCTCGCCGCTCATGAACGGCGCGGGCTTGTTCGGGATGCCGATGGTCAGCAGCACCTTGCCGTCGGGGGAGCACTTGCGCACGGTGTGGTCGCCGTCGTCAGTGCAATAGAGATTGTCGTCGGCGTCGATGTGCAGGCCATGCGCGCGGTTGAACAGGCCTTCGCCCCAGCTCTTGATGAAATTCCCCTCGCGGTCCAGCACCACCATCGGATGGGCGCCGCGGTTGAAGACGTAGATGCGGTCCTTGCTGTCGACGGCGACCGAGGCGACGTCGGTCAGACTCCAGCCATCGGGCAGTTTCGCCCAGTTTTCGACGACGCGGTAACGGTGCTCGCCCGAGCCGAGAATGGCCGACATGCGCTTCTCCCCAATCCGATATTTTTGTTGGCCGGGAGTGTTGCAGAGACCTGCCCGAAGCACGAGGGGGATTTGCGCATGGCACGTTTCTTCCAGACTAGAGCCCGGTTCTGATCGAATCAGAACCGGGCTCCAGATTCTTGTTTTGACGCGTTTTCTTGACGCGAACCGGTGTCCACTTCGCTGGAAAACGCTCTAGCTTCCCATATCCTCCGCCGCGATGATCCGCTGGCGAAGCGCCAGGCGCACCAATTCGATGTCGGAGGCGACGCCGAGCTTGGCGCGGATCTGATAGCGCGTGTTGGCCGCGGTCTTCACGCTGATATGCAGCGTGTTTGCGATCTCATCCACGGACTTCTCCGCCAGCAGCATGCGCAGGATTTCGAATTCGCGTGGGCTCAGTGCGTCGACTGCCGAAGGCTCGTCGGCGAGCCGGTTGATGGCGAGTTCGTGGTCGATGTCGGGGCTGAGCGCGATGCGTCCGGCCATGACCTCGGCGATCGCGCGCAGCAGCGCGTCGGGCGGATTGCTTTTTGTGACAAAGCCACGTGCGCCCGCCTTGATCGCCTGGACCGCATAGGCCGCGCTCTGGTGCATCGTGAAGACCAGGATGCGCGCCGACTTGTCCCATTGCCGGATGCGCCTGATAGCCTCGACCCCGCCAATTCCCGGCATCGACAGGTCCATGATGACGAGGTCGGGCCTGGCTTCCTTGTAGACGCGATAGGCGTCGGCCCCATTGTCGGCTTCAGCGACGACTTGCAGGCGATCCTGCTTCTGCAGCAGCGAGCGATAGCCCTCGCGCACGATGGCATGGTCGTCCACCAGCATCACGCGCGTGCGGCCTGCGGTGTCCGCCAAATCTAAGGCTGCCATCTCTAAGACTCCACCCGCATCGTGGGAATGCGCGCGACAAGTCGGGCACCGCCCGCCTCTTGCCGCTCGAATTGCAAGGACCCTCCGAGCGAAACCACGCGCTCTTGCATGCCGAGAAGTCCCATGCCGGCTTTCGGCTTCAGGTTGGGGCTGGCCGCTTCGCCGTCGTCCTCGACGGTCAGGACGATCTCGGCGTCTCCGGCCTCGAGACGCAATTGCACGCACCTAGCCTGTGCATGCTTTGCTGCGTTGGTGATCGCTTCTTGCGCGATGCGATAAAGACTGGCGCTGACACCGGGCGGCAAATCGTCGGCCTTGCCACTGACGGCAATCTCGAATCGGGTGCGGCCCTTCTCAAAGCCATTCCAGCTCGCGACTAGGCTTTCGAGGCTGAGGGTGAGGCCGAGTTCCTCGACGTCGGGCGGCCGCAGACGCACCAGCGCGCCGCGCAAGGTTTCCATCATATGCGCCGTAGTACGCGAGATGCCCCGGCATTCCTCGTACAGTGGCGGGCATTGGCGCTCCGCGGTGTGAGCGGCGGCGGCAGCCTGCGCCGAGATGGCGGAAAGCGATTGGCCGAATTCATCGTGCAGCTCGCGCGCAAGATGGCGCCGCTCGTCGTCCTGCACTTCGATCAGTTTTCGCGTCAAGGCGTTGCGTTCGGCAAGCGTTGCCTGCAGCCGCTGTGCAAGGGTGTTGAAAACGCCGGAAATTGCCGACAATTCCGCAAGGTCGAAACGCGGCAGGCGCGCGGAAAGATCGTTCGCCGCCAGTTGCCGCAGTCCCGTGGCAATGGCCTGGGTAGGCCGCAGCGCCCGCGCCAGCGCGGCATAGACCGCGACACAAAGCCCGGCCAGCGCGAACGCCATGATGGAGAGCAGCCGGCTCACCTCGCGCCAACTCTGGCCGATCTGCGTGGCGGGGTCGACGGTTGCGACCGCCATGCCCCGAGCGCTGCCGGCAACGAGGACCGGCATCGAGACCGGTTCACCCGGACGAAAGACGGCGCGATAGAGGGAGGCGAAGCTTTCGGGCGCGGCCATTTCGTCTGCGGGCGCTCCGCTGCAGACCCCTTGCCGAAACGCGCCGGCATTGTCGCGGTAGGCAATGCAAAGGCCCGGCTCCATCAGCGCCGCGATTCCCTGCAGATCCGGCGTTGCGTTGATGGAGACGGAGAGCCATTGCGCCTGCGATTGCTGCAACGAGAGATCCCGGGCAACGATCTCGGCGATTCGGCTCGCTTTGGCCTTCGCGGCACGGTCGCTGTCGAACAAGGCGTAGGCCGCGACGGCGATGAAGCAAGCTGCCGCAAGCGCCGCGACGCGTAACGCCAGCCGCAGCTTCAGATCGATGGCGGGCATAGGCCTCGCCACGGAGTTGGATGCCTGTCGCAAGCTCCCTCCCATAGGCTTAGACTATAGAAGCAAATTTCCCCGGGAAGAAAGCGGGGCAAGCCAAGATCGGGTATTTCACCCGGCCGATGCAGGGAAAGCTGCCGTTTCGGCGGGGCAGCAGATCGGGCGAAATCGCGGGCGGGTAAGGCAGCTCCGCGTTAGCAGTTCCGAGGTGATCCATGCGCTCCATCGCCACCATCCTCGCTCCGGCCATTTTGCTGACCACGCTCGCGACGGCTGAGGCCGCTGAAACACCCGCGCCGCCTCCGATCAAAATTGCAGTCTTTCCCTTCGAACTGGAGGATTTCAGTGCCGGGGCCGCCTACGTCCCTCCTGATGACGTCGACCGCGAGCAATTGCGGCTTTCGACGGAGGAGGCCCGTCGGCTGATCGCGGCGTCCGGGCGCTACAAAATCGTCGATGTCAGCGCGGCGAACGACCCAGCGGCGAACGCAGGCAGGTTGCGGAATTGCGAGGGCTGCGAAGCCAGGATCGCCGCCGGCCTCGGTGCAGATCAGTCGATGATCGGGATCGTCACGCGAATCACCCGAACGGAATACGCGGTCACCTTCAAGATACGCGACGCCAGATCCGGGGCGATCGTCGCGGTCGAGCAGACGGATTTGCGCATGGGCGCCAATGTGGCCTGGAGCCGTGGGGCGCGGTGGCTGATCCAGAACCGTCTGCTGGATCGGGCGCAGGACAAGCCGCTCATCTTCGCAGTCGCCGAAATCGAATATATCGACACCTCGGGCGAGGTGATCGATCAAAGCGCCGACCATTTGCGGCGCCGGCGCACCTTCGAAGCCTCGCTACGTACCGATCTGGCGGCGAGCGGAAAGCTGCGAAGCGCCGATCTCGATTGTCCGGCAAACGCCTGTTCGGTCGGCGACCTCACCGTCGCTCAGTTGCTCGGCAAGGCGCAGGCGGCCGGCGCCGACCTTCTCCTGATCGGCAGCGTTCAAAAGATGAGCACGCTCGTGCAATGGGCGAAATTCGACATCATCGACGTGAAGGCGCGGAAGGTGGTATTCGAACGCCTCGTCAGCTTTCGCGGCGACAACGACGAAGCCTGGCGTCGCGCGGCAGCCTTCATCATCAGGCAAATCAGCGATCGCGAGGCGGAACTCACGCGCCTCGCGGCAACAGCCCTTCCTCGATCGCCTTGATCTGCAGCGCCAGATGTTTTGAGCCGATGCGGCATTGCGCGAGGCCGCCGGCGATGAACCACAGGCCGGGCTGACCGGTCCGCCTGTACATGTTGCGCAGTTCCTGCTCCTCGCCAAATCCCCAGATCGTGCCGACGCGCTTTTCCACCGCCTCGCCGAACAGTTTTCGCACCAGCTCTTCCTGGCGCTTGTAGCCAGTCGCCAGCACCACGAGATCGGCGGCGATGGTCTCGCCCTTCTTCATTTTCGCGCCTGCGGCCGTGAATGTGGCGAGATCGGCAAATTGCTTCAGCGCGATGTCGCCCTTGATGATCAGGTCGGAGCAGCCGACGTTGAAATAATAGCCGCCGCCGCGGGTGAGATATTTGAACTGCCAGCCGGTATTGTCCTCGCCGAAATCGAGCTTGAAGCCGACGCGTTCCAGCCCTTCGAGCAATTCCGTGTCGAGCGCCTTGGATTTCTCCGCGGTGATCGCATGGCTCTTGCGTGCCAGTTTGAGCGGCATCGAGGTCACGATCAGGTCGTTATCCTCTAGCGTGCCTTCGTTGTAAGGCGCGTAGACCAGTTGCGCCGACGGCTCGATGCTGACGACCAGCGTGGAGGAGCGCTGGAACAGCGTGACTTTTACGCCGCTGGAATGCAGGTCCTGCGCGATGTCGTGGCCGCTGTTGCCGGTGCCGATCACGATGGCGCGCTTGCCCCTCCAATTCTCACCGTCGTCATACTGGCTGGAATGCATCACCTTGCCGGCGAAATCCTTCAATCCCGGAATGTCAGGCACGCTCGGAATGCCGCTGACGCCGGTCGCCAGCACGACATGGTGTGGATGCATGCTGCGCTTAGCTCCGTCGGCGCAGCGCAGCGTCACCGTCCAGCGACCTTCCGTCTCGTCGTAGCTGCCGCCCTCGAACTCGGTCTCGGTCCAAAAATTCAGCTCCATGGCCTCGACATAGGCTTCGAACCAGTTGGCCAGCTTGTCCTTCGGAATATAGGTCGGCCAGTTCGGCGGGAAGGGCATGTAGGGAAGATGATTGACCTGCACCTGGTTGTGCAGCGTCAGCGCATGATAGCGCTTGCGCCAATTGTCGCCGATGCGCTTTTCGCGATCGACGATCAGCGTATCGACATTCAACTGCTTCAGCCGCGCGGCGATGGACAGCCCGGATTGCCCGCCTCCGATGACCAGCACGGTGGGATCATGATCCGAATATCCGGCTGAGGCCTTGCGCAGGTCGAGCCAGTTCGGCCCGCGAAAGTCCCGCGAATAGGCGTTGCCGCGCGGGCGATTCACGCCGAGCTGTTCCTCAAGGCCTTTCAACTCGCCAAGCTCGGTCAGCAGTGTCCAGGCCTTCAACCGGTTGCCATCGTCCGCATCTGATATCAGGCGGATGATGCCGTTGCCGCGCCCGACCCTGGTTTCGAACTTGAAGATCGCCTCGATTGCGCTGGTGCCGGCGCGCATCACCTTGCGCGGTGCAGCGCGACCGGGGGCGATCGCGAAGCCGCAGGGCTCAGCGCCACGGGCCAGCGGCGGCAGCGCCTTCAGGATGGTGTCTCTGCCGTTCAGGGTCTGGATGTTCCAGCTCAGTGCCAGCACGTCGCGCCAATAGCTGTCGGGATGGAACAACGTTTTCAACAGAGCGTCATCGGGTTTCCCGAGCGCTTCCTCGAATTGCGCAAGCCAAGTGTCGGCGGCAACCGAACTGTCGTCCGTTCTGTCGAGCATGGGCGTTTCCCATCACCGGCCGTCTTCGCGGCGTTTTCCTGTGGGCGAGCCTATACCTATTCCGGACGGCGCAGGAAGGGCGCAAGGAGATGCCGCCTATTCCGAGAGCGACAGGATCAGCCCCTGATCCGGCGGCACGCGGCCGTTGAGGGTGTCGAGATAGGCGCGTTGAACCGCCGCGGGCCCATGGTTCTCGGTCACCTTCATCCAACGTTCCAGGTTCGGGACGAAGCCAGACCATGCGGCGCCGAACCGGATGTCGACGCCGCCCGGTCCCCACTCCTTGGCGCGCTTGCGGATGTAGTCCGGCACGAAGAAGAATTGCGGCTTGGCGCCGGGTAGTGCCTGTGCCGAATCCGCGGGCGACGACTTGCGATGCGTCAGCCCAACGATTCCGCTGTATTTCATTTGGTCGCCGAAGTGCTGGTGCAGCGTTGCACGTAATGGAGTATTGCCGGCCATGTCGACATAGGCGACCGCAGAGTTCGTCGGCAGCGAGCTTACGTCCTCATAGGTCACGACCTCGTCGTAACAGCCGAGCGATTTGACGAAGGTCGTGTTGCCCGGCGAGGTCAAGCCGATCGTCTTGATGCCGTTGTCTCTCGCATGCAGGAGGTGCGCGAGCCCGTAGGCGGTCTTGCTGGAAGCCGACGACAGCACTACGCCTTTTGCGCCATAAAACTCGTTCTCGGCGAGAAAGTCATCAACCAGGAACGAGAGCATGAACAAGGGGCGCAGCAGCGCCTGATAGTCGCCCTGCCTGCCTGCGAAGGAGGGATCGCCGCTGACGCGCGCATAGGCATTATAGACCGGCGCCACGCCCTGCCGGTGCGCGGCGGCATCGCGTAAGGCTCGCTTGGAGACGTCGGCAGCCTCGATGACGAGATGCGTCGACATCGGGAAGTAGCCGAACAGTATTTCGCCTGCGGCAATGCCGGGATGCTTCGAGGCGATCACCTCGCCAAATCCCCATACCGGAACGTTGCCGAAACCTTCGGGCGCCGGAAACAACTGCCAATATTTTAGATGATCGCCCAGCACGGCATAAGTGATGTTGTTGGCGGTGAGGGCGAAGCGCGTCACCTTTACCAGTAGCGTCTCGTCAGGCAGCGCGGCCGCGTCGGGCAGTTGCGTCTCGATGGTCTTGCATTGCTGCAGATCGTTGCGGGCGACGACGAAGTCGGTGGATGGCATTGTTTCGATCCCTGCTTCACCTGGCAGCGATCTTTGCGCCGTCTAATGACCGTTTTGCAACAGCAATTATGTTTAAAACGCTGTTCGGATTTGGTTGCAGGAAGGCTATCCTCGTCATTGCGAGGAGCGGAGCGACGAAGCAATCCATCTATCCCCGCGGGGATAGATGGATTGCTTCGCTTCGCTCGCAATGACGTGGAGGGAGCGGAGGGTTAGCCCTCACCCAATCGCCCGCAGCTTACCCTCGGCATATAGATCGCGCAGCTTGCGCTTAAAAATCTTGCCGGTGGCTTCGCGCGGCATGGCGTCCATGAACTGGATGTCTTTGGGCACCTTGAAATTGGCGAGACGTCCGCGCAAAAATTCCTGCACGGCGGCCGGGGACAGCGCCGCATCCGCTTCCGGCTCGATGCACGCAAAAAGCCGCTCGCCGAATTCGTCGTCGGGAACGCCGAACACCGCGCAGTCGCGCACGCCGTCCATGCCGATCAGCGCGTTCTCGATCTCGGCGGGATAGATGTTGACGCCGCCCGAGATCACCATATCGCGCTTGCGGTCGCACAGGAACAAATAGCCGTCTGCGTCGAGATAGCCGACGTCGCCGACGCTGACGAGGCCGTCGCGGCCGGCCTCGGCGCGGGCCTCGGCCTTGCCGTGATAGTCGAAATCCGGCACGGACATTTGCCGCATGAAGATTTCGCCGGGCTCGCCAACGCCACACGGCTGGCCGTCGGGGCGGAAAATTTTCACGACACCGCCTTCGATGGCGCGGCCGACGGTGCCGGGCTTTGCCAGCGCCTCTTCGGCCGAATGCCACACCGGGATGCCGGTCTCGGTCGAGCCGAAATATTCGTTGATGACCGGTCCCCACCAACCGATCATGGCGCACTTGACCTGCGGCGGGCAGGGCGCCGCCCCATGCACGACGAAGCGTAGCGACGACAGATCGTAGCGGCGCTTGACGTCGTCCGGCAGCCGCAGCAGGCGCACGAACATCGTCGGCACCATGTGCATGTGGGTAACACGATGACGCTCGATCAGTTGCAGCATGTCCTCGGGATCGAAGCGCGGTTCGAGCACGATTGTGCAGCCGCTGCGGAATGCCAGCATGCCGTAAGAGTTCGGCGCCGAATGGTACATCGGCCCGTTCATCAGGATGACCTGCTCTTCGTTCGGTTTGACGCCATAGGCGATGCCGCCGACCCGCGCCGAAGCCGCAGCCTGTTCCGGCGTCATCGGCTTGCGGCGCACGCCCTTCGGCAGCCCGGTGGTGCCCGAGGTATAGAACATCGGCGCGCTGCCGATCGGCGATTCCTGCGAGGGCGCATGCGTGTCGCGCCAACGGTCCCAGTCGGTCATACCGTCGGGGACTTGCGTCAGTGCGGGCGCGACGTTGAAGGCGGCCGCGATTTCCGGCGGCGTAGCCACCACCAGGAGCCGCACGTCGGCGGGCAGGCCATCGCTGATCTGCGGCAGCAGGTCAGCATGGCAGACCAGGATTTTGGCGCCGCTGTCGGCGAGGATGTAGGCGACTTCCTCGGCCTTCAAATGCCAGTTGATCGGCACCACTGGGCTGCCCAGCGCCGCGGCGGCGCTGGAGACTTCGAAGAACGCAAAATCGTTGCGCAGCATCATGCCAACGGGCACGCCGCCGCTGACGCCGAGCGCCTTGAAGCCCGCCGCCGCCCGCGTGATGCGGGCGTGGATGTCAGGGTAGCTGATCTGGCGTTCGCCGCTGATGATCGATGTCAAATTATCCTCCCCGGCCGGCCGAAGCCCTCAGCCCTAGCCATCATCCAGAATTTCGTCGAAGCCGATCCAGCTTTTGCCGTCGAAGCGACGCAGCCTCAATTGCTGGAACGGCAGATAGTCGTCGGCATCGGTCGATACCGTGATGCCCGGCAGCAACAGCGGCAACGGCACCTCGCGCAGCGACGCCGCCTGTTTAATGATGTTCTCGCGGCTGAGATCGCCCTTGCAGGCCATCAGAACTTTCACCATGAGGTTGGCATAATGATAGCCGGCGGCGTAGTTCGAATTGGTCAAATCCGCATTCGGCAGATGCTGCTTCATGAAGGCGAAATATTCCTTCACGCCGGGGTCATTGGCCCATTGCGCGTCCAGCGTGTCCTTCACGTTGCTGGATGAGATCAGGCCGACGGCGTTCTCCAGGCCAGCCGGTTCCAGGAACGAGATCGATGAGGCTGAGGTCGGCACGAACAACAGCTCAGGCTTCCAGTTGATCTCGGCCACGCCCTTGATCATCTGCGAGGTGAATTTGCCGAGCACGACGCCGAACATCACGTTGGCGCCGGAGGCCTTCAGCGTCGCAAGTTGCGAGCTGATGGTCGGCGCGCTGGTTTCGTAAGTTGCTTCCGACACGATCATGGTCGCGGCCTTGTCTCCCAGGCCGCGCTTGAAGCCGGCGACGTAATCACGGCCGAAATCGTCGTTTTGCGAAAGGATGGCGATTTTGGCGTCAGGCTTGGTCCGCAGGATATGCTTGGCATAGACGACGCCTTCGGACTGGTAGGCCGCCATTCCCGGCATGGTCCAGCGGAAATTCTTCGGATCGGCCCATTTGGTCGCGCCGCTGAGCACGAAGAGTTGCGGCACCTTCTTGCCGTTGAGGTAGCGATGCACCGCGTTGTTGGTGGCGGTCCCGAGCGAACCGAACATCAGCAGCACTTCCTCCTGTTCGACGAGTTTTCGGGTCTGCTCGACCGTCTTGGGCGGCGAGTAGGCGTCGTCGAGGCTGATGAACTTGATCTTGCGGCCGTTGATGCCGCCTTCGGCATTGATCTTCTCGAAATAGGCCTCCTGCGCCCGGCCGATGATGCCGAAGCCGGATGCCGGGCCGCTGTAGGGCAGCGTCTGGCCGATGCGGATCTCGTCTTTGTCGCCCTCGGCGAGAGCGGCAGTAGTTGCCAACACCGCGAATGCGATCGTCACTAAAGGTCGCGACACCCTCATTGTTTCCGTCCCTCTGTTTTGTTTTATTTGATTGGCTGTTGAAACCGGCGCGTCTTAGGCGCGCGCTCGGCTGAGAAAGTCACTGCTTGCGTCGGCGAATTCGCACCTGAGGCGCTCCACCAGTTCGGCGACCGGCGGCGCATCCGCAATCTGGCCGATGCCCTGGCCGGAGCCCCAGATGTCGCGCCACGCCTTGGCCTTGGTGTTGCCGCCGGAGCCGAAATTCATCTTCGACTTGTCGCTTTGCGGCAGATTGGCGGGATCGAGCCCCGCGGCCACGATCGACGGGCCGAGATAATTGCCGTGCACGCCGGTGAACAGGTTGGAATAGACGATGTCATGGGCGGCGTGGTCGATCAGCGCGGCCTTGTAGGCCGGATCGGCATTGGCCTCCCGCGTCGCGATGAAGCGCGTGCCCATGTAGGCCATGTCGGCGCCAAGCGCGAGCGCGGACGCGATACCCCAGCCATCCGAGATCGCACCCGACAGCAGCACGGTGCCCTTGAACCACTGCTTCACTTCGCGCAGCAGCGCGAACGGCGACAGCGTGCCGGCATGGCCGCCGGCGCCGGCGCAGACCAGGATCAGGCCGTCGACGCCGTGCTCGGCCGCCTTCCGCGCATGCTTGACGTTGATCACGTCGTGGAACACGACGCCGCCATAGGAATGCGCGGCCTCGACGATTTCGATCGGCGGGCGCAGCGAGGTGATGATGATCGGGACCTGGTGCTTCACGCAGGCCTCCATGTCCTTCATCAGCCGGTCGTTGGACGAATGGCAGATCTGGTTGACCGCGTAGGGCGCGACCTTCTTCTCCGGATGCAGCGCCTTGTACTCGCCCAGCTCGTTCTCGATTCGGCTCAGCCATTCGTCGAGCTTTTCGACCGGTCGCGCGTTCAGCGCCGGAAACGAGCCGACGATGCCGGCCTTGCACTGGGCGATGACGAGCTCGGGCCCGGAGACGATGAACAAGGGGGAGCCGACCACCGGCAGTTCGAGCGAATTGGCAAGCGAAGCGGGCAACGGCATTCGGTCTCTCCCTTGCAACGCAAAGCCGGGACTTAAAATCCGGACTGCGTCGATGATGTTGATTGAGGGCGCCGTACCGCGGGCGGAGCCGCCGGCCGGGCGCTGTTGTTGCCGCCACTATAAGGCTGGACGGCAGCCGCCGTCCGTTCAATATTGAACAGATGTTTATCCAGCTATGAACAGGCCGATCTAAACCGCGGGGAGCACCGATGGACTGGGACCTGTGCAAGACCTTCGTCGCGGTGGCCGAGACCGGCAGCTTCGCGGCGGCCGCGCGCCGCTTGCGCTCCAGTCATCCGACGGTTGGGCGCAAGATCGCCGAACTCGAAGGTCAGCTCGGCATTCCCCTGTTCGCCCGGTCCAACGAAGGTCTGTCGCTGACTTCGCACGGGCAGAAATTTCGCGAGCATGTCGATGCGATGGCCGCGGCGGCGTTGCGCGCCGAAGCCGCGGTATCGGCGACCGGTGCGCAGGCGCGCGGCGTGGTCAAGCTGTCGATCGGCGCCACGCTCGCCTCACACTGGCTGATGCCGCGGCTCGGGCCGTTCCTGCGCCAGCACGACCATATTCAGCTCGAGATTATCACCCATCCGTATCCGGCGAGCGTCCGCCGCCGCGAGGCCGACGTCGTGCTGCGCCCCGTCGACAGCGGCGAGGAGAATTTGATCGGCCGCAAGATCGGCCGGCTCGGCACCGGCTTTTACGCCTCGCGCGATTATGCCGCACGGCGGCGCCTGCCTGAGCGGCGCGACGAATGGAAGGGCCACAGCGTCATCGGCTTCGCCGACCGGTTGTCGAACGAGCGGCTGGCGCGCTGGAGCGACGCGATCACGCGGCAGGGTTCAATGGTGATGCGCTGCTCCTCGCAAGGCGACATGCTCGCCGCCGCACGCGCCGGTCTTGGAATTTCGACGCTGTCCTGTTTCGTCGCCACCGCCTATCCGGAACTCGTCCGCGTCGCCCCGCAAAAACTCGTCAGCGTGGCCGATCTCTGGCTGCTCGCCCATCCCGATCTCGTCGACCTGCCCGCCGTGCGCGCCGTGATCGATTTCGTCACGGTTTCCGCGCGGGAGGATCGGGTGAGGTTGCGGGGATGAGTTTGTCGGGAAGCACGCCTTCCCGTTTCTTCAGCACGCGATAATAGCTCCACCACAGATGCGCCGCCGCGCCGCGCAGGGGACGCCACGGTTCGGCCAGCGGCGCCATCTGCTTGGCGGTCGGACGCGTTTTCAGGCCGAGTCCGATTTTGACCGCCTCCTGCACCGCGAGATCGCCGGCCGGCCAGGCGTCGCCGTGGCCAAGGCAGAACAACAGATAGATGTCGGCCGTCCACGGGCCGATGCCGGGCAGGGCGGTCAGCGTGTGGTGGGCGGCATCCGCATCCTCTTCCGCCAGCACTTCGAGATTGAGCCGCTCGGCAGCCAGTTCGCGCGCGATGTTCTTCAGCGTCTTGATCTTGGCGGCCGAAAGCCCGAGCCGGCCGAGGCGGTCGGCGCGGGTCTTGCGGATCACCTCGTGATCGAACGGATCAAACGCCGCCGTCAGCCGCGCCCAGATCGCTCCGGCGCTGGCGATAGACAATTGCTGGCCGCAGACGATTGCAGCTAACCCCGCGAACCCTGGCGCGCGCTGCCGCAGCGCCGGCATGCCTGTGAGATCAAAAATCGGCTTGAGCCTTGGGTCTTGTTTGACCAACACATGGACGGCGTCTTCGAGATCGGACTGGCTGTTGAGGTGGATGGTCATTTCGAATGCTGTCAACTCACTGTCATGCGCGGGCTTGCCGGCTTCGCTAAGCTTCGCCGGCCTGACGCTGGTGCGCCCGGCGAAGCATTGGCGTAGCCGGGACCCGCGCATCCATCATATATCGTAAAAGGTTCTTGAACGATGGATTGCCGGAGCAAGCCCGGCAATGACAGTGTTGATAACTGATGCCGCCACCCGTTTTCCGATTTGCCCCCAGCCCGAACGGCTACCTCCATCTCGGCCACGCCTATTCGGCGCTCCTGAATTTTGACCTCGCGCGCGAGCGCGGTGGGCGGTTTCTGCTGCGGATCGAGGATATCGATGCGACGCGTTGCCGGCCGGAATTCGAGGCGGCGATCTATGAAGACCTCGCCTGGCTCGGGATTTCCTGGGAAACGCCGGTGCGGCGGCAATCGGAACATTTTGCGCGCTATCGCGAAGCGGTTGAAAAATTGGCAGGCTTAGGCCTGATCTATCCGAGCTTCGAGAGCCGCGCGGAAATCGGCCGTCTGATCGCGCAACGCGAGGCCGGGGCGCCCTGGCCGCGCGATCCCGACGGCGCGCCGCTCTATCCGGGCGTCGCGAAATCGCTGCCGCCGGACCGGCGCCAAGAGTTGATCGCGCAAGGCGCGCCTTACGCGCTGCGGCTCGACATGCAGGCGGCGCTCGCGTGCACGAAGGAACTGGCCTGGCAGGAGGAGGGTGCAGGGCCCGGTGGCGAGACCGGCGTCGTCGCCGCGCGCCCTGAAGCGTGGGGCGACGTCATCCTGGCGCGCAAGGAGACGCCGACCAGCTATCATCTCTCGGTCGTGATCGACGACGCCCTGCAGGGCGTGACCGACGTGGTAAGGGGCAGGGACCTGTTCTGGTCGACGAGCGTCCACCTGCTGTTGCAACAGTTGCTCGGTATCCCGCAACCGGTGTATCGGCATCACCGCCTCATCGAGGATGCGTCGGGACTCAAGCTGTCGAAATCGACGCAAGCCACGGCCTTGCGCGAATTGCGAGGGCAAGGTGTCACCCCTGCGGGTATTCGCAGTCTCGTCGGCTTGTCCAACGATTCCTGTAGTACTACTGCCGGTTGTTGAAAACGTCTCCGTGACACCAGCCGCCATCGCGTGTCATGCTGGTCGCGGCAGAGGAAGGGGGACCATGGCGGCAAAGCGGCGCTCACCAGGCACCACGGGAACAGTCAAGAAGCGGCGAGCGAAAAAGCGCGTATCCGGCGCCGCGGTCAAAAAACGCGGCACGCGCAAGTCCGCCATCGCTGCGCCCGGCATGGTCGAGACCGCACTGGCGGCCTTTGCTCACGAGGTCCGCACGCCGCTGACCGGCATTCTCGCGATCAGCAATCTGCTCGCGACCTCGGACCTCGACGAACGCGAACGGCGCTGGGTCGACACCATCAAGGCGGGCGCGGAACATCTGGCGAGCCTTGCGACCCTGTTCGTCGACGCCGCGCGCAGCGGCGGTCCGGGCCTCGAGGTGCGGCAGGACTTCTTCGACCTGCAGACGCTTGCCCGCAATGCCGGCGATTCGCTGACCGGGCGCGCCGCGGCCAAGGGCCTGCAGTCGTCGGTCGATATTTCCGAAAAGCTTCCAGGGTTTGCGATCGGCGATCCCGTCCGCCTGCGCGCCGCACTGGAGAACCTGATCGACAATGCGGTAAAATTCACTGAACAGGGCAGCGTTGGGCTGCAGGTCACGCCTGTGCGGGGTCCGAAGGGCAAGGTCGCTGTTTCATTCGCGATCTCCGACAGCGGGATCGGCCTTGCGCTGAGCGAAATCAAGCGCCTGTTCCGGCCGTTCTCGCAGGCCAATGCCTCCATTGCATCGCGCTTCGGCGGCGCCGGGCTCGGGTTGTCGTCGGTCAAGCAACTGGCGCGTGCCATGGGCGGCGACATCACCGTGACGCAACGCCGCGGCGGCGGCACCACCTTTACCCTCAACGTCGTAATGTCGCCCGCAAAGGACGTCGTGACGGCGGCGCCCGGTGCCGATGGCGAGGTATCGATCAGTTCGCCTCGGCCATTGCGCCTGCTCAGCGTCGAGGACAATCCGTTCGGCCGTGTCGTGCTCAACACGATCCTGACCGAACTCGGTCATCAGACCGACTTCATCGGCCAGGGCGAGGCGGCGCCCGAGCGGCTCGCGCAAGGCGCATTCGATGCGGTGTTGATGGACATGGTCCTGCCGGGAATCGACGGGGTCGAGGCGATCAGACGCATTCGCGCGCTGGAGCCGCCGCTCGGGCGCATTCCGATCATCGGCATATCAGGCCGCAGCGAGGACGAGGCGGCGTCGCGCGCCGCCGGCGCCGAGATCTTTCTGGTCAAGCCTGTGAGCCCGCGCGCCCTGGCGACTGCGCTGCATGCAGCGACATCCCCTTCGGCAGTTGCGACTTCATGATGGCTGCGTTCAGTTCGCCGCCGAAGACGAAAATCGCCGAAATGAAATACAGAAACACCAGCGCGATGATGACCGAGGCAAGCCCCGCATACATCGTCACGTAATTGCTGGCGAAGCGCGCCAGATACTGGCCGAACACGACGCCCGAGATCAGCGATCCCACCATCGTAAAGACGATGCCCGGAAGGATCTGCAGAAAACTCCGCCGGCCGCAGGGCAGCCAGGCATGCAGCACAAACAGCGCCACTGTCATCGCCGTGATCGTGATGCCATAGCGGGCGAAGGTGAGAAGGCTTTCGTTGGACTCGACGAAGAACGGAATGTGGCGGCGCGCCGTCTCCAGGATCAGCGGACCGAGCACGATCAGGAACGCCATCAACAGCGACGTGACGGCGGCGACCAGCGTATAGCCGATCGATTCCAGCCGCAGCCAGTACCACGCCCGCGGCTCGACCACCGAATAGGCGCGGTTCAGCGCGACCCGCAGCGCCTCGACGCCGTTGGAGGCGAAATAGACCGCCAGCACCGCACCGACGGTCAGGATGTCGCCGCGCGTCGTCGTCAGCACGTCGTGGATTTCGCCTGACAGCGCGTCGGCGACCTGTTGCGGCCAGGTTTGCAGCAACAGTCCGACGGCCCCATCGGCCAGTTCCTTGGAGCCGAAAAAGCCAGCCAGCGACGTCAGCACGATCAGGAACGGAAATAGCGCCATCAACGTCGACAGCGCGATGTGGCTCGCGATCGCCCAGCCGTCATCGGCGAGGAACGTATAAAACGCCTCCATGACGACGAGGTAGACGTAGCGAATGAGCTTCACATCTCACCTCGATCGGGGTATCGCGGTCCGGTCCTAAAGCCGGGGCTAGCATCTGATATTATTGGGTTAAAAGCCAGATCGTCGAGCAATAGTGCGAGAGTTGTGATCGTGTGGAAGTCAGCGCCTCGCGGTGTTATGTACCGCCGATGATATCCTTTCTGAGTTCGATCGTCCTCCCCATCGCGCTTGCGGCCGTGGCTATCGTGCTGTTGCTCGGCCTCGTCAACATGATGCGGGGCGGCTCGCCGAACCGCTCGCAGAGCCTGATGCGGCTTCGGGTGCTGCTGCAGTTCATCGCCATCGTCATCACCATGGTCGTGGTGTGGGCGTTGGGTAGATAAGGATCAGGAAAGGGGAAGCGGCCATGGTCGTGCTCAACCGCATCTATACGAAGACCGGCGACGACGGCACCACGGCGCTCGGCAGCGGCGAACGCCGCCCGAAATACGATCTGCGCATTAGCGCCTACGGCACCGTAGATGAGACCAATGCCGCTATCGGCGTGGTGAGGCTGCATCTCGGCGATGCCCGCGAACTCGATGCAATGCTCGGCCGGATCCAGAACGATTTGTTCGATCTCGGCGCCGACCTTGCGGTGCCCCAGCGCGACGGCAAGGCCGAGCGGCTCCGGATGCTGTCGAGCCAGGTCGAGCGGCTCGAGCGCGACATCGATGCGCTGAACGATCATCTCGCGCCGCTGACCTCGTTCGTGTTGCCCGGCGGTACCCCCGCTGCCGCATACCTGCACCTCGCCCGTACCATATGCCGCAGGGCGGAACGGGTCATGGTGGAACTCGCCGCGGGGCCCGAGGAGCCGGTGAGCGCGGCTGCCATTCAGTATATGAACCGCCTGTCCGATTTCCTGTTCGTGGCCAGCCGCGCCATGAACGATAATGGGGCCGGAGACGTGTTGTGGGTGCCGGGTCAGAACCGTTAAGGTAGGCCTTGAAGGTAGGGCCTTCCGCGGCCGATTTTTGGCTTTCGCGCGTTGACCGCCGATAGCGGGACCTTTAGGTTCCGCGCCCAAGCTAATAACAAGCTGATCAAACCCCAGAATTCAAGCGAAAGAGGATCGATGAAGGTTCTTGTGCCGGTAAAGCGGGTGGTCGATTTCAACGTCAAGGTCCGCGTCAAGAGCGACGGAACGGGCGTGGAACTCGCTAACGTGAAGATGTCGATGAATCCGTTCGACGAAATCGCGGTCGAGGAAGCGTTGCGGCTGAAGGAAGCCGGCAAGGCGACCGAGGTGGTGGTGGTGTCGATTGGCCCGGCGCAGGCATCGGAGACGATCCGGACTGGTCTCGCCATGGGCGCCGACCGCGGCATCCTGGTCAAGGCCGAAGGCAATGTCGAGCCGCTGGCGGTCGCGAAGCTTCTCAAAGCCGTAGCGGATGCCGAGAAGCCCGGCCTCATCATTCTCGGCAAGCAGGCGATCGACGACGATTCGAACCAGACCGGCCAGATGCTGGCCGCCCTGCTCGGCTGGTCGCAGGCGACATTTGCCTCCAAGCTCGAAGTCGAAGGCGCAGACTTCAAGGTTACGCGCGAGGTCGACGGCGGCCTGCAGACCGTGAAGCTGAAGGGACCGGCGATCGTCACCACCGACCTGCGGCTGAACGAGCCGCGCTATGCGTCGCTGCCCAACATCATGAAGGCAAAGAAGAAGCCGATCGACGACAAGAGCGCCGCCGATTACGGCGTCGATCTCACGCCGCATCTCGAAGTGCTCAAGACATCGGAACCGCCCGGCCGCAAGGGTGGCGTCAAGGTCAAGGACGTCGCTGAGCTCGTTTCCAAACTCAAGACCGAAGCCGGGGTTCTCTGATGACGACGCTATTGATTGCCGAACACGACAACGCGTCGATCAAGGATGCCACCAACAAGACGCTGACGGCAGCCGCTGCGCTCGGCGCCGACGTGCACGTGCTGGTCGCCGGCGAGAACGCCAAGGGTGCGGCCGATGCCGCAGCCAAGCTTGCCGGCGTCAAGAAGGTGCTGCTCGCGGACAATGCCGCCTATGCCCATGATCTCGCCGAGCCGCTGGCCGCGCTGATCGTGTCGCTGGCCTCCGGTTACGATGCTCTCGTCGCGCCTGCGACCTCGCGCTTCAAGAACGTGATGCCGCGCGTCGCAGCTCTGCTCGACGTGATGCAGGTGTCCGAGATCATCAAGGTGGTTTCGCCCGATACCTTCGAGCGGCCGATCTATGCCGGCAACGCGATCCAGACGGTGAAGTCCAAGGACGCCAAGAAGGTCATCACGGTGCGGACTTCGACCTTTGCCGCGGCAGGTGAGGGCGGCAGTGCTCCGGTGGAGAACGCCGCCGCTGCGGCCGATCCGGGCCTCTCCAGCTTCATCGGCGAAGAGGTGGCGAAGAGCGACCGTCCGGAACTGACCTCGGCAAAGATCATCGTTTCCGGCGGCCGCGCCATGCAGAGCCGCGAGAACTTTGCCAAGTATATCGAGCCGCTCGCCGACAAGCTCGGCGCCGGCGTCGGCGCCTCGCGCGCCGCGGTCGATGCCGGCTATGCGCCCAACGACTGGCAGGTCGGCCAGACCGGCAAGGTGGTCGCTCCGGAACTATACGTCGCAATCGGCATCTCCGGCGCGATCCAGCATCTCGCCGGCATGAAGGATTCCAAGGTGATCGTTGCGATCAACAAGGATGAAGACGCGCCGATCTTCCAGGTCGCCGATTATGGCCTGGTCGCGGACCTCTACCAGGCGGTTCCTGAACTGACCGACGCGCTCGGCAAGCTCGGAAAGTAACGGAACACCGGCCGGGCGCGCAAACGTCCGGCTGGTGTTTACCTTAAGCGGATGCGGGCGAAGGGGATTAAGCTTCGCGTGAAGAATACGTGCCAATGGTGGGACTGAAACCTCGCGTCTGATGATATCGTAGCTGAGGTTTAGAGATGAACAGGCGCGATATGCGCGCCGTTCCGGTGGATGACAAAATGGCGGTGACAATCAAGAAGGTCGGCGTGATCGGCTCGGGCCAGATGGGCCACGGGATTGCGCATGTGGCGGCGCTCGCCGGCTTGGACGTGGTGCTCAACGACGTCTCCGACGAACGACTGAAATCGGCGATGGCGACCATCAACGGCCATTTGTCGCGCCAGGTTGCCAAGCAGATCATTACCGAGGACGCGCGCAAGAAGGCGCTGGAGCGGATTACCTCCACCGAGACGCTCGACGGGCTTTCGGATTGCGACCTCGTAATCGAGACCGCGGTCGAAAAGGAAGAGGTCAAGCGCAAGATCTTTCACGAACTCTGCGCGGTATTGAAGCCGGAAGCGATCGTCGCCACCAACTCCTCGTCGATCTCGATCACCCGGCTCGCCGCCTCGACCGACCGTCCCGAGCGCTTCATCGGCATTCACTTCATGAATCCGGTGCCGCAGATGGAACTGGTCGAGCTGATCCGCGGCATCGCCACCGACGATTTGACGTTCGACACCGCCAGGGAATTCGTCACGAAACTCGGCAAGCAGATCGCGGTGTCCGAGGATTTCCCGGCGTTCATCGTCAACCGCATCCTGCTGCCGATGATCAACGAGGCGATCTACACGCTCTATGAGGGTGTCGGCAACGTCGAGGCGATCGACGCCGCCATGAAGCTCGGCGCGCACCATCCGATGGGGCCGCTGGAACTGGCCGATTTCATCGGGCTCGATACCTGTCTGTCGATCATGCAGGTACTGCATGAGGGGCTGGCGGATTCGAAATACCGGCCGTGCCCGCTCTTGGTGAAATATGTTGAAGCCGGTTGGCTGGGGCGCAAAACCCAGCGCGGTTTCTACGACTACCGCGGCGACAAACCGGTCCCGACGCGCTGACGATCGAGAATTCGTACAGATTCGTCGGTTGCACTCAGCTCACTCCTCCACCGCTCAGTTTCGCCAAGCATTCATTAACCGGTGCCGGGATACGGTGCCCTCAGGTTTGAGGAGTGCTGCGTATGGATATGATGGCTATGGTTTCGAGCATGCTTGCGATGCAGGCGGCGGGCACGCAGCAGCAGATCCAGACCTCGATCATCAAGCAGAATGCGGACGCCGAGAAGGCCGCGGTTCAAACGCTGCTCGGCACGCCCTCGACCGCCAATCTCGCCCCCGGCGTCGGCGGCAACCTCAATATTGCGGCTTGACAGTCTTGTAGGGTGGGCCAAGGCGCGCCTGCGCCGTACCCACCATCGTTGCGCACGGACAGGGTTTTGGTGGGCACGCTTCGCTTTGCCTAGCGCCTAACTCCCCGCCTTCATCGGCTGCATCGCGGCCTTGATCAGCTTGATGGCGTCGTCACTGGCCCATTCGGCGGGACCGGCAAGGTTGGCGATCTCGCAGCCCTGGGCGTCCACTAGCAGCGAGGTCGGCATGCCCAGTGCCTTGCCTATGCTCTTAAGATCCTGAAAAACCTTGGCTTTCTGGTCGGCGAAATAGCCGAGCCGGGTCAGATTGGCCTCTTTCAGGAAGTTCTTCGGTTTCTCGGGGTCGCGGGTGTCAATGTTGATGGCGACCACCTCGAAATCCTTGCCGCCGAGCTTGGCCTGCAGGCTGTCGAGTGCCGGCATTTCCTTGCGACAAGGCACGCACCAGGTGGCCCACAGGTTCACCAGCACCGTCTTGCCGCGCCATTCCGACAGCTTTCTTGGCTTACCCTCGGCATCCTCGAAGGCGAGGTCGGGCAGCCGCAGCGGTGTCGTCGCCATGGTCAGCGCGGCCACCTCGCCATGCGCCAGTGGCGATATCTTGCGGGCCAGTTCGACGGCTGCCGCACAGGACGGATCGCCGCCCGTTCCGCGCTTGAAGCCGCCGAGCCCGTAAAACGCGCCCAATCCGACGACGCCCGCAGCCGCTACCGCGCCGATGGCGATCGGGATCCGGCGCCTCGTGGCGGGGCGGGGCGGGGACATTTCGGGCATATCGTTTGTCATCCTGTGTCAGATACGGCTATGCAGGGCTCAAGAATGCGATCGGGGTTACGGTCGAATTACGGTCGAAACCGGCGCGGCGTTTCGCGCTGCTACGACGATATAGATGGCAGGGCTTGGGAAGTCATGAGCAACAAGATGTGGGGCGGCCGGTTCAGCGAGCGCCCCGATGCGATCATGGAGGAAATCAACGTCTCGATCGACGTCGATCGTCACCTCTATGCCCAGGACATTGCCGCGTCCAAGGCCCACGCTGCAATGCTTGCCGCGCAAGGCATTATCACCGCGAGTGATGCGAAAAATATCGGCAAGGGTCTAGACACGATTTTGTCAGAGATCGGCAAGGGCTCGTTCGACTTCAAGCGCGCGCTCGAAGACATCCATATGAATGTCGAGAGCCGGCTTTCCGAATTGATAGGGCCCGCCGCGGGGCGGCTGCACACCGCTCGCTCGCGCAACGACCAGGTGGCGACCGATTTCCGGCTCTATGTCCGCGACACGATCGACGAGATGGATGCGGCGCTGGCCGCCTTCCAGCATGCTTTGGCTGCCCGCGCGCTGGAGCATGCCGCAACCGTGATGCCGGGCTTCACTCATCTGCAGACCGCCCAGCCCGTCACCTTCGGGCATCATCTGCTCGCCTATGTCGAGATGGCGGCGCGCGACCGCGGCCGTTTTGCCGACGCGCGCAAGCGGCTGAACGAATCGCCGCTCGGCGCCGCGGCGCTCGCCGGAACCTCGTTTCCGATCGATCGCGCTGCCACGGCCAAGGCGCTCGGCTTCGAACGCCCCATGGCCAATTCGCTGGATGCGGTATCGGACCGCGACTTCGTGCTCGAAACCCTATCGGCGGCGTCGATCGCGGCCGTGCATATGTCGCGCTTTGCCGAGGAGATCGTGATCTGGACCTCGCCGCTGGTGGGGCTGGTGCGGCTCTCCGACAAGTTCACCACCGGCTCCTCGATCATGCCGCAGAAGCGCAATCCGGACGCGGCCGAACTGGTGCGCGCCAAGACCGGCCGGGTGATCGGCGCGCTCAACGGGCTTTTGATCGTGATGAAGGGGCTGCCGCTCGCCTATCAAAAGGACATGCAGGAGGACAAGCAGGGCGCGATGGAGGCGTTTTCCGCGCTCTCGCTCGCGATTCGCGCCATGACCGGCATGGTGCTCGATCTCGTCCCCGACGAGGCGCGGATGAAGGCCGCGGCCGGCGAGGGCTACGCCACCGCCACCGATCTCGCCGACTGGCTGGTGCGGATGCTGAAAATGCCGTTCCGCGACGCCCATCATGTTACCGGGCGAATCGTGGCGCTCGCGTCGAAGCAGGGCGTGGCGCTGCACGAATTGCCGCTCAAGGTGATGCAGGAGGTCGAGCCTGACATCACCGCGGACGCCCTGCGCGTGCTGTCGGTGGAGGCCTCGGTCAAAAGCCGGACCAGTTATGGCGGCACCGCGCCGAAGAACGTGCTTTCGCAGGCCAAAGCCTGGCTGAAACGGCTGGAAAAAGAGCAAAAATCGGGCTGAGCGAAAATTTCGCTGCAGTTTCTTGGGTTTTTCCTTGGGTTTTTCTTGGGTTTCCGTGGCCGATCGGCACTCGCCAGACTGCGGTAACCTTTGTATGGTGCGGCGCGCATTGGGGATTTTCGTCGTGATCAGTAACTACCGCCCGTCATCGTCGGGATGGGCCATCATCGTGTTGAGTGTGACCGCGCTCGCACTCGGCGGCTGCGGACGCAAGGGCGGGCTCGATTTGCCGCCAAGTGCGCCGCCGCAGGCGCAGGCCACGTCGGATACCGAGGCCGAGCGCGCGGCGCAGCCCGGCGTCTTCAATTCGACCTATGGATCCGAGGCGGGCCCCAGCGCCCCCAAGGGCGGCAAGAAGAAATTCGTTCTCGATCCGCTGCTGGACTGAGCACGCCATGAATCACTTCGACTATCGCAACGGCGTGCTGCACGCCGAGGCCGTGAATCTGTCCGAACTCGCGGATGCCGTTGGCACGCCGTTCTATTGCTATTCGACCGCGACGCTGGAGCGCCACTACCGCGTCTTCACCGAGGCCTTTGCCGGCGAGAAGACGCTGGTCTGCTACGCCATGAAGGCCAATTCCAACCAGGCGGTGCTGCGCACGCTGGCGAAACTTGGTGCCGGCGCCGATGTCGTCTCCGGCGGCGAGTTGAAGCGGGCGCTGGCGGCGGGGATTCCGCCCGGCAAGATTCTGTTTTCCGGCGTCGGCAAGACCGAGATGGAACTGCGCGCGGCGCTCGCGGCCGATATCCTCTGCATCAACGTCGAGTCCGAACCCGAACTGGAACTGCTGTCGAAGCTCGCGGTCGAGACCGGCAAGACCGCGCGGATTTCGTTGCGGGTCAACCCTGACGTCGACGCCGGCACGCATGCCAAGATCGCCACCGGCAAGTCCGAGAACAAGTTCGGCATTCCCATTGCACGCGCACGCGAGGTCTATGCCCGTGCGGCCAGCTTACCGGGGATCGAGGTGACCGGCACCGATATGCACATCGGCAGCCAGATCACTGATCTCTCCAAGATGGAAACCGCGTTCCGGATTCTTTCCGAATTCGTGCAGACGCTGCGCGCCGACGGCCACACGATCTCGCATATCGATTTCGGCGGCGGGCTCGGCATCCCCTATCACGCCGACCGCGAGGCGCCGCCATTGCCGTCGGCCTATGCCGCGATGGTCAAGCGGGTGACGCACAATCTCGGTTGTACGCTGATGTTCGAGCCCGGGCGGATGATCGTCGGCAATGCCGGCATCCTCGTCTCCCGCGTCATCTATGTGAAGCCGGGCGAAGCCAAGAACTTCGTCATCATCGACGCCGCGATGAACGATCTGATCCGCCCGACGCTCTACGAAGCCCACCATGACATCCTCCCGGTTCGCGAGCCGGCCAAGGATGCGCGGACGATCACGGCCGACGTGGTCGGACCCGTCTGCGAGACCGGCGACTATCTCGCGCTCGATCGCAATTTGCCCGAGCCCAAGGCCGGCGATCTCCTGGCCATCATGACCGCCGGCGCCTATGGCGCGGTGCAATCCGGCTTCTACAATACGCGGCCTTTGGTGCCGGAAGTCCTGGTCAAGGACGACCAGTACGCCGTGGTCCGCCCCCGCATCGAGGTCGATGAACTGATCGCGATGGATAAGCCGGCGCCGTGGCTGTGATGACACTGGTGGCGCGACAACAACGATGTCGTCCCTGCGAACGCAGGGACCCATAACCACAGGCGTTAGTTGTTTCGCGACCTGCTCGTTATTTTTCTTTTCTAAGCAACACCGGCCGCGGAGTATGGATCCCTGCGTTCGCAGGGACGACGGCGGCGTCTATTTGGCCGCGTTACTTCTCTTCCCGCCACCGCCGACCACGACTCCCGCCGCCTTTTCGATCGGCTTGATCGCCGCGGTGAAATCCGACTCCGCGCCCTCGTCGCGGATGATGATCTCCCAGAGCCGGCCGACCGCTTCGGCGACTTCCATCGACAGTCCCAGCGATTTCATCTCCTCCAGCGCAAGTCGCACGTCCTTCACCATCAGTCCCGTGGCAAAGCCGAAATCGAAACTGCGCGGCAGCACCGAGCGCGGAAACTTGTCACGGCTTGCCGTGTTCAGCCCGGAACCTGCGTTGATGACGTCGATCATGACGGCTGGATCGAGCCCTGCCTTGACGCCCATCACAACCGCTTCCGACGTCGCCACCATCGCGGTCGCCGACAGGAAGTTGTTCGCCAGTTTCATCGTTTGCGCCGAGCCGGGCTTTTCGCCGATGAAAAACACTTTTCCGATCACGTCGAGCGCGGGTTTTGTCAACTCGTAATCGGCGCGCGGGCCGGAGACCATCACGGCCAGCGTTCCCTTCTCGGCGCCGCCGACGCCGCCGCTGACGGGGCTGTCGATCTGCACGATGTCATTCTTCGCCAGAAGACCGTGAATCCTGGCCGCCATCTGCGAGCCGACGGTAGAGAGATCGACGAAGCGTTTGACGCGCCTCCCTTCGATCACGCCACCTGCGCCGGTCGCCACGTCAAGCGACGCCTGCAGCGACGGCAGGCTCGCCAGCACCGTCTCGCAGCGGTCGGCGATATCCTTCGGCGACGATGCCGCCTGCGCGCCGAGCGCGCCGAGCTTGCCTATGGCTTCCTGCCGCGTATCGAACACGGTGAGTTGATGCTTGGCCTCGATCAGGCGGCGCGCCATCGGGAAGCCCATCTTCCCGAGGCCGATGAATCCGATTTCCATGGTGCTGCGCCTCAGCCCTTGTCCAATTCCGCGAACACCTCGCGCGCGATGCGAAAGCTGTCGACGCCGGCAGGGATGCCGGCATAGATCGAAACCTGCATGAAGATCTCGCGGATCTCGTCGCGGCTGACGCCGTTGGTCAGCGCGCCCTTGATGTGCGCCTTCAGTTCGTGCGGACGGTTCAGGATCGAGATCATGGCCAGATTGAGCATGCTGCGGGTCTTGCGCGGCAGTTCCTCGCGGCCCCACACCGCGCCCCAGCAATATTCGGTGACGAGTTCCTGGAACGGCTTGTTAAAACTATCGGCGCTCTTCAGCGCGTTGTCGACATAGGCCTCGCCGAGCACCGCTTTGCGAATTTCCAGCCCCTTGTCGTGTGTCTTCTGGTCCATGTCGCTTCCTCGTATTTTTACGGTTCGGCGCGAACGTTACGGGGCGGGACGCCCGCAGTCACGCCTTCGTGTAATGTTATGCGTATTTCCGGGTGTGGGTTACCCCGGGGACGGGTGCCTCATTGCCGCCGTTGTGCTAGGCTGACTTGTCGACAACCCGGAGAGATTGTTGAGCGGCGCCACCCCCGACCCCACGAAGCCAGCGCGCGAGCCGGACGCCGTCGCGCGGCTTCAACTGACGCAGGCTCTGCAACGGGCCCAATACGCGATTGCGTGGGAACGTACCTGGCCAGGGCTCGTCCGGTTTCTGAGCGTCATTGGGCTGTTCCTGGTGGTGTCCTGGGCCGGATTGTGGCTGGCGCTGCCGTTCCTTGCACGCGCGATCTGCCTTGGCCTGTTCGCCCTCGCGGCGCTGGCCGCATTGTTCCCGCTCGTGCGGTTTCGCTGGCCGAGCCGCGAAGAGGCGTTGAGCCGGCTCGACCGCGGCACCGGCATTCGCCATCGCCCGGCGACCGCGCTGACCGACACACTCTCGATCAGTGATCCGATCGCGCAGGCGCTGTGGCGGGAGCAGCGGGAGCGCACGCTGGCCTCGATCAAGCGGATCCGCGCCGGGCTGCCTTCGCCGCGGCTGGCGATCCACGACCCCTGGGCGCTGCGTGCGCTGGTCATGGTAATGCTGGCGGCCGCCTATGTCGCCGCCGGCGACGAGCGCCGGCTACGAATTGCTGCGGCATTCGACTGGAACGGCGTGCTGGCGCCGGCCAACGTCCGGGTCGATGCCTGGGTGACTCCGCCGCTCTATACCGGCAAGCCGCCGGTCATTCTGTCTGCCGCCAACAGGGATGCGGCTTCTCCCGATAGCGGGGCACCATTGCCGGTGCCTGCAGGCAGCACGCTGCTGGTGCGTTCCAGCGGCGGCAATATCGACGTCGTGGTCGGCGGCGGCGTGACCGAGGTCGCGCCCAGCGAGCAGGCGCCGAAGGGCACCAACGAACGGCATTTCAAGATCACGGGTGACGGCACCGCGCATGTCCGCGCGCCCTCCGGCCAGCCGCTGTGGCGCTTCGCGGCGACGCCCGACCGTGCCCCGACCATCTCGCTGGCGAAAGATCCGGAGCGTCAGGCCCGCGGCTCGCTGCAGACGTCCTACAAGCTCGAGGATGACTACGGCGTCACCGAAGCGCGCGCGCAATTCGCCGTCCGTGTTCCCGATTCCGGCAAGGAAGGTAACAAGGAAGGTAACAAGGAAGACAAGAGCAAGGAGGCCGAGAAGGCCGAGCCACGGCCGCTGTTCGAGCCGCCGCAGTTTGCGCTGGTGCTGCCGAATGCGCGCACGCGCAATGGCGTCGGCCAGACCGTGAAGGATCTCAGCGAGGATCCCTATGCCGGCGCCGATGTGACGCTGACGCTCACGGCCAAGGACGAGGCCGGCAATGAGGGCAGGAGCGAGCCGTTCAACATGCGGCTGCCGGAACGGCTGTTCACCAAGCCGCTCGCCCGCGCCCTGATCGAACAACGCCGCATTCTGGCGCTCGATGCCAATCAGAATTCGCAAGTTTATACCGCCCTCGATGCGCTGATGATCGCGCCGGAACTGTTCACGCCCGAAGCCGGTCACTATCTCGGTCTCTTCAGTGTTAAGCACCAACTGGAGGAGGCGCGCACCGACGCCGCGCTGCGCGAGGTCGTCGCCAGCATGTGGGCGCTTGCCGTCACCATCGAGGACGGCAACATCACCGACGTCGAGAAGGCGCTGCGTGCGGCGCAGGACGCGCTCAAGCAGGCGCTGGAGCGTGGCGCCACCGATGAGGAGATCAAGAAGCTGACGGATAATCTGCGCGCTGCGCTGGACAATTTCCTGCGCCAGCTCGCCGAGCAGTTCCGCAACAACCCGCAGCAACAGGCGCGCCCGCTCGATCCCAACACGAAAATGCTGAGCCAGCAGGATCTCAAGAACATGCTCGACCGGCTGGAGCGGATGTCGCGTTCCGGCGACAAGGATGCCGCCAAGCAGCTATTGGAACAACTACAGCAGATGCTGGAAAATCTGCAGATGGCGCAGCCCGGCCAGGGCGGCGACAACGAGATGGAGCAGGCGCTGAACGAACTCGGCGACATGATCCGCAAGCAGCAGCAATTGCGCGACAAGACCTACAAGCAGGGCCAGGATTCGCGGCGCGACCGCATGCGCGGCAAGCAGGGTGACAAGCAGGGCGATCAGGGCATGGGCGACCTGCAGCAGGACCAGCAGGGCCTGCGCGACCGCCTGAAAAAGTTGCAGGAAGAGCTCGCCAAGCGCGGCATGGGCCCGGGCCAGCGCGGCCAGCAGGGTCAGCGTGGCGACCAGCAGGGCCAGCAGGGTCAAGGCCAGCAGGGGCAAGGCGGCGAGCAAGGCGATGGCGAGGACGGGCTCGATCAGGCCGATTCGGCCATGGGCGATGCCACCGGCCGGCTCGGCGAGGGCAATGCCGATGGCGCGGTGGACTCGCAGGGCCGTGCGCTGGACGCGCTGCGCAAGGGCGCCCAGAGCCTTGCGGAAGCCATGCAGCAGGGTGACGGCGACCAGCCGGGCGACGGCCCCGGCAACCCCAGAGGCCGCCAGCAGGGCGCCGCCAACTCGACCGATCCGCTCGGACGGCCGATGCGCCATAACGAATTCACCGACGACTATTCGGTGAAGATCCCCGGCGAGATCGACGTGCAGCGGGTCCGCCGGATATTGGAAGAACTGCGCCGCCGTCTCGGCGATCCGGCCCGTCCGCAGATCGAACTGGATTACATCGAGCGGCTGTTGAAGGATTATTGAGGGGCTAGGCCTGCGCGGCCGCCCTCGCGCAAACTGTCATCACCCGCGAAGGCGAAGGCGGGTGATCCAGTATTCCAGTAACGTCAGCGCTAGAATCGAAAGGCCGCGGCGTACTGGGTTGCATGATGGCGTCGCCATCCTGTTGGATGGGGCGCCGGCGGCCCCTCGAGTACTGGTCAGGTCCTGCAAGACCGTGGGAATCTTAGGACCGCCGGCGTTACGGTCTGACACGCGCACGGTAGAGAGGGCCTGAGCCCGCATTGCAATCCGGCGTGCCGACCAGATGCATATTCTGTCGGAGAACAGCCACATGGACAAGATGGTGATCGGGGTGGACGTTGCCAAGGAGTGGATCGACATTGCGATCGCGGGTGACAGTCGGGTCAAGCGGATCGCGAACAGTGAGCGAGCGATTGACGCTTGGTTTATGCAGATCGGGGCCGGCTCGATCGGCCTGGTCGCGTTCGAGCCGACGGGCGGCTATGAGCGGCTTCTGCGACGGTGTCTCCGCCGCGCGAAGGTCGCCTTCAAGCAGGTGCACCCGAACGAAGTCGTCGCCTATCGCAGGCGGCGTGGCATCAAGGCCAAGACGGACCGCATCGACGCCAAATTGTTGGCCGACTTTGCCGCCGAGGAGCTCGCTCGCCGCGACATCGAGTCGGTTCCAGAGGCCGATGAGGTCTTACGTGAACTCGCATCGCGGCGCCGGCAGTTACAGGCTCTGCTGCATGCCGAGACCTGCCGCTGCGACGTGGCAGACAGCGCCATTGTGCGCAAGAGCCTGCGGGCGGTCATTGCCGCCCTTGAGCGTTCACTCGCTACGGTCGACAAGGCCATCGCCGAACGCATCGCAAGCTCCGCGCATGCCGAGACCAGCCGGCGGCTGCAAACCTTCTGCGGTGTCGGCCCCGCCATCGCGGAAACATTGATCGCGGACCTGCCGGAACTCGGACATCTGTCAGGCAAGAAAATCGCGGCCCTTTGCGGCCTTGCCCCGCACACGCGCGACAGCGGCAAGCAGCACGGGCATGCGTCCATTGGTCATGGCCGCTCCAGCGTGCGCAAAGTGCTCTTCAACGGCGCCCGCAGCGCGATCCAGCACAATCCGGTCATGAAGGCCTTCTACCGACATCTGGTCGATGACAATCATCGCCTGGGCAAGGTCGCGCTCACCGCCGTCATGCGCAAAATGCTGGTGACGCTCAACGCCATGATCCGTGACCGATCAGATTGGAGACACGCAGCCAGGCCTGCGGCATGAGCCTTCGATCATGGCAAGCCAACGCGGCAGCGAGCGCAGCCGGTCAAGGCCGGCATCGCCGCCGCGCAGCGGTCGCCTTGACCGGCGAGCACGATGCCGCACTCTCGCCCATGATCGACCTCTTGACGAACATCACGGTAGATCCCCCGCCTTCGCGGGGGACGACGACCGTGGATTAACCTACCCGTTCTTCCGCGCCGCCAGCGCATCGGCCACAGCCGTACGGATGTCGTGCACCGAAAACGGTTTCGTCACCACGTCGTGCACGATCGCATTGAGGCCGGAGGCGCGTTCGCGCTGGTCGGCGAAGCCCGTCATCAGCAGGATCTTCAGGTTGGGAAAATCCCCGCGCCGCCGTCAGCGCCAGCGCGATGCCGTCCATGACCGGCATCTGGATGTCGGTCAAGAGCAGGTCGAATAGGCCTTGCTCGCGCGTCAGGATATCGAGCGCGTCGGCGCCGTCCTCGGCGGTGACGGTCTCGTGGCCATCCATGGCGATGGCGCGCGCCACCAGCGAGCGCATGGAATCTTCGTCATCGGCAATCAGCACGCGTGGCATGAAGTCTTGATCTCTCGCCTTGCGGAAGCGCGGCCAGGTTCAGGCGTGGCCGGCCAGATCCCGCTTGTTGAAAAAGCGTACGTCAATATTACGGCCTTCGGGCGGCGGCGAAGCCAGCCGCGACTTGAAATAGGCGCGCTCGCCGGGCTTGAGCACCGGCTGTTCCAGTACCGCGTTCCAGGCGTAGATCTCGGCACCCTGCGCGTCGCGGACGGAGAAGCGCAGCCGCGGCAATTCGACCGGCTTTTTGGTCTCGCCGACGATCACGCCCTCGATGACCAGAACTGGCTTGCCGTCCACGGTCTCGTTGCTGATCTTGATGTCCTTGAACGCCAGCCCGCGCAGGTTCACTTCCAGCCCGACCATCTTGTAGAACGTCGCGGTTTGCGGTAGCAGCCGCACGATTTCGGTGCGCCAGATCATCAGCGCCAGTATCAGCGCGCCCATCGCGGCGCAGGCGGTCGGCAGGCCGACGGACGGGATGAACGGAATACGGGGCAGGGAGGGCAGCCGGAAAAGACGGGCCAGCCGCTCGCGGTGCGTGGTGATGGGGATATCCCCATGGTCTTCCGCATCGTGCCGGGCAATCGATGGCCAGTCGCTGTCGCCGCCTCTGTCGCCGCCTTGGCGCGACCCTTCGCCCTCGGCCGGCCAGCCTGCCGAAATCGAGGGACTGTCGACCACCGGGGTGTCCTGTTCCTCTTCCTCGCGCGCCATCGCCTCCCATTCGGCCGCGGCATCGCTTGCGGCCGGCTGGCTCGATTGCGCCGGAGTTGGCGGAGCACTTGGCAGCGGAGCACTTGGCATGGCTGCCGGCATGGCGGCCAGTTCGATCGCGTCCTCGGGCCGCGCCAGCCAGGTTTCCTTGCAGCGGGAGCAGCGGACGGTGCGCCCGCCGGTGCCCAAGGTGGTCGGATTGATGGCGTAAGATGTTGTACAATGGGGACAAACGATATGCATGGAGCCCATCTCACCAGTGTCTTCGCCCGGATGCTACATACCGACCGTTAACGAATCGGAAACCATAACGGCCGCAAAACCGTTTTGTCCGGTTGGCGCCCAAACCAGCGGGCCACGAGCCCAAAGTTCAGGTTCGGGTCCAGGTTCAGGTTCAAGTCCGGGGTTTCCGGCCACGGTCCACGCCGAGCGGAGCTCGGCCATGGTACATGTCGAGCGGAGCTGAGCTTGGTTCGGTTCGAAAATGTCGGTTTGCGCTACGGGCTCGGCCCGGAGATTTTGCGCGACCTTTCCTTCGTGATTCCCGCCCATTCCTTCCAGTTTCTCACCGGTCCCTCGGGCGCGGGCAAGACCTCGCTGCTGCGGCTGTTGTTTCTGTCGCTGCGGCCGACCCGCGGCCTCGTCAACCTGTTCGGCCAGGACGTCTCGCTGCTCGGCAAGGATCAGATTGCGGGTCTGCGCACGCGCATCGGTATCGTGCTGCAGGATTTTCGTCTGCTCGACCACATGACGACCTACGAGAACGTGGCGCTGCCGTTCCGTGTGATGGGCCGTGACGAATCCAGCTATCGCCGCGAGGTGATCGATCTCCTGAAGTGGGTCGGCCTCGGCGAGCGCATGGACGCGCTGCCGCCGATCCTGTCGGGCGGTGAGAAGCAGCGCGCGGCGATCGCGCGCGCGGTGATCTCGCGGCCGCAATTGCTGTTGGCGGACGAGCCGACCGGCAGCGTCGATCCGACGCTCGGCCGGCGCCTCTTGCGGCTGTTCATCGAATTGAACAGGCTGGGCACCGCGGTGATCATCGCGACCCATGACATCACGCTGATGGACCAGTACGAGGCGCGGCGGATGGTGCTGCACCAGGGACGGCTGCACATCTATGAGTAGGGCCGGTGACGAGCATGGGCCGTTGGTGGACCTCGGCAACGAACGTCCGCAGGTGCCGGCGCGGGCGCGTAACATGTCGCCGATCGTGCCGCGAGCGTCGATCTCCGGCCGTGCGCTGGTCGCCGTCGTCGCGATCATGACGTTCCTTGCTTCCATCACCACCGGCACCGTGCTGCTCGTCAGCGCATCGGCGGCGGAATGGCAGTCCGAAGTCGCCAGCGAAATCACCGTTCAGGTGCGCCCGCAGGCAGGGCGCGATCTCGAGCGCGACGCGGCCGCGGTGGTGGAGGCGATGCGGACGCAGCCCGGCATCGTCCAGGTCAAACCGTTCAGCAAGGATGAATCGGCCAGATTGCTGGAGCCGTGGCTCGGCAGCGGGCTGTCGATCGAGCAGTTGCCGGTGCCGCGCGTCGTCGTCGCGCGCGTCCAGCCCGGCACCACGCTCGACCTCGCGGCATTGCGCTCCAGGGTGACGCAAGTGGCGCCGTCGGCAAGCGTCGACGATCACCGCGCCTGGATCGAGCGCATGCGCTCGATGACCGGAGCTACCGTGTTTGCCGGCATCGGCATTCTCGCGCTGGTGATCGTGGCGACGATCATTTCGGTGTCGTTCGCCACCCGCGGCGCGATGGCGGCGAATCGCCCGATCGTCGAGGTGCTGCACTTCGTCGGCGCCGGCGACCGCTATATCGCCAACCATTTCCTGCGGCATTTTCTCCGGCTCGGGCTGGAGGGCGGGGTGATCGGCGGCGGCGCCGCGATGCTCGGTTTCGGCTTCTCCGAATCGATCGCCGGCTGGTTCTCGGGCACCCCTGTCGGCGATCAGTTCGCGGCGCTGCTCGGGACATTTTCGCTGCCGCCGTCCGGCTATCTGGCGCTGGCGGTACAGGCCGTGGCGATTGCCGCCATTACCGCCTGGGCGTCGCGGCGGACGCTGTTTGCGACGCTGGACGATATCGATTGATTCGGGCCATTGGTGTTTTCAAGTGAAGCAAGTCACGGACTTGACCCGCGGACCGGGACTCCACTTCGCGTGAAAACGTTCTAGAATTATCCGTGGGACGAGGGTTGCCGGACGATATGGATTTGCAGCACGACGATAGCACGCCGAGGGCGGGTGCCGCGCGGCCGCGCGGATGGCTGCGTGCGGTCATCGTCGGCTCAATGGCGATCCTGTTCGTCGCTGCGGCGGTAGGCTTCATCGCCTTTCTCTCGCAATTGCGCGGCGTCGAAATCAAGCCGGCGCGCAGCGCCGACGGGATCGTGGTCTTCACCGGCGGTTCGTCGCGGGTTTCGGATGCGATGGAATTGCTGGCCGGCGGCTACGGCAAGCGGCTATTGATTTCGGGTGTGCATCCGACCAACGCCGTGCGCGACATTTCCCGCTCGCTGCCCGACAACCAGTCGCTGCTCGGCTGTTGCGTCGATCTCGACCGCTCCGCGGTCAACACGCGCAGCAATGCCGCCGAGACGCGGCGCTGGGCGCAGGAGCGCGGCTTCAAGTCGCTGATCGTGGTGACGTCGAATTACCACATGCCGCGGGCCATTCTGGAATTGTCGCATGCGATGCCTGATGTCACGCTGATACCGTTCGCGGTGATCGGCGAAAAATGGCGCGACGAGCCGTGGTGGACCAGCGGCGCGACGCTGCGTCTGTTGCTGTCGGAATATGCGAAATATGTCGCCGCGGAGGTGCGCGTGCGCCTCGCCGGAGCGGGCATCGATCTCGTGCCGGAACCTTCCGATCAGCCTGCGCCCGCGCCGGGCCGGCCGGCGACGGCGCAAGTCAACTAGACTAGAGCGATTTTGCGGAACAGCAGTGCGTGTTGTTGATGAAATTGGGGACGTCTTTGGCTTGTTAAGAATATGAGGTCGATAGTGTGGACGCCGTGCTGGCGTTCGTAACCGGCGGAAACAGGTCGATCGGGGATTCCCATGTGGGACGACGTACTCCTTTACGTCATCATAGGCTTCGTCGCGCAAATGATCGATGGTGCGATCGGCATGGCCTACGGCGTAACGGCTACCTCTGTGCTCCTCGGCCTGGGCGTGCCTCCCGCCACCGCAAGCGCGTGTGTGCATGCGGCGGAGACATTCACCACCGGCGCCTCGGGTCTCGCCCATTGGCGCTTTGGCAATGTTGACCGCAAACTGCTCCTGCGTCTTGCCATTCCGGGAATGATTGGTGGGGCAATCGGCGCCTTTGCACTCTCCGAACTCCCCGGCGAAGCCTTGAAGCCTTTCATCAGCGCTTACCTCCTTCTGCTTGGCGCTTTTATCGTCTGGAAGGCGCTAGCGGCTCGCCCCATTGAGGCACCTACTCCGCGCGCAGTCGGCCCTCTGGGTTTGTTCGGCGGCGTCCTCGACGCCATTGGCGGAGGAGGATGGGGCCTGGTCGTGACCTCTACACTCCTTGGCCAAGGTGCGACGCCGCGCTACGCCATCGGCTCAGTCAACTTGGCCGAGTTTTTCGTCACTTTGACCATATCAACGACTTTCTTTCTCACCGTTGGCCTGAGCCTGTGGCCTATCATCGCCGGTCTTATCATCGGGGGAGTCATCGCGGCGCCGTTCGCAGCGCTTGCGACCAAACACATCCCGGATAAAGTCCTGATGCTTCTAGTCGGCTGCGTCGTAGTGCTCTTAAGCCTGCGCACAATCCTCATGGCACTCGCATCCGGTCCATAGGTCGGCTAAGGGGGCGGTCACTAACAGACGTGCGCGGCCCCGACCTTCGAGGTCCGCTTTGCCTCCAATGGCGGATGCGGGCTATCGCGGCACTGGGCTTCATTTCAGTCCGCTTATGAGCACACACCCGAGCTCAACGGTCGCTGTTCTCTGTGGGAAGAGGCGGTGGATGCTGGGTGTGCAGCATCGCCGCGAGCCGGTGCAGTTGCGAATCGCGAAAACCTTCCGCTTCGATGGCTTTCACGGTAGCCAAAACGTAATCGCGGTTGACGCCGGACTGGCCGTGCCCCTGCAGCACATGACGCAATTGCTCAGCCAGCGACAGCCGGCCGGCATATTGCACGTGGCCGCGATCGACCACGTAGACGAGTGCACTGACGCGCTGACGCGCATCGTTCTCCAGCCACACCGACCGCATCACCTCGCGGTAGACTGAAGTGACCTGCTCGCGCTCGCGCAAATAGGCGATGGTGGCCGCGCGGTGCTTCTCCGCGACGCGGAATGCGATGCCGCGGCAGGCGCCGCCGCGGTCGAGTCCGAGAACGAGGCCGGGCTTTTCCGGCGTGCCCCGATGGACGAAGGAAAAGACACAGAGCGCGCGGTGCTCGCCGATCAGCCGCGCCGGAACCCGTTCGATGAATTCGAAGCCCGGGCGCCACATCAGGGAGCCGTAGCCGAACACCCAGAGGTCGCCTTGCGAGAATTCCGTATCGTTGAACTCAATTGCGGACATGCCGGGTGCACCGCTACCAGAACGGCGCGACAAAGCGAAGTGGATTCAATGCCTTTTGTTGCGACGAGCGGATACTTACATTCGCCAAAATCGCTAGCCAAAGGACGCCGCATGCCTGACATGACCCCCGCGCCGCGCCGGCGCCCGCTGTGGCGCCTCTTCATCATGCCTGCGCTGCTCGTCATTGCCGCCGCGGCATGGAGCGCATTCTGGTTCTATGCCGCTTCCGAAGTCGGCGTGCGCGCGGATGCGTGGGCGCTGCAGGAGGCGAAAGCCGGTCGGGTCTATGCCTGCGGCAAGCGTTCGGTGGCCGGCTTCCCGTTCCGCTTCGAAGTCCGCTGCGACGACGCCAGCGTTTCGCTGGTCTCGCAGATCGCCGGCGCGCAGGTGCCGTTCACCGCGCGGCTCGGTGAGATCATGGTGATCGCGCAGATCTACCAGCCGAAACTCTTGATCGCCGAATTCAAGGCGCCGGCTACGCTCGCCGATCGCGGCCAGCCGCCGTCGATGAAGGTGAACTGGACCTTGGGCCGCAGCAGCGTGAGCGGATTGCCCGATGTGCCGCAGCGCGCTTCCATCGTGTTCGACAATCCCTCGATCGACCGCGTCAACGGACCGGTCGAGACCCCGCTCGCGCGCGCCCGCCATGTCGAGTTGCACGGCCGTCTTGCCGAAGGCTCGACGAAGGATCACCCCGTGATCGAAGCCGTACTGCAGATATCGGGCGGCAATGTGCAGGAGGTGCACCCGGTGCTGGCGCAGCCGTTCGACACCGACATCCAGACGAAGCTCACTGGTTTGAGGGATTTTACGCCGAAGCCGTGGCCCGAACGGTTCAGGGAGCTGCAGGCAGCGGGTGGCCATGTCGAGATCGTGCGGTCGCGGATTCAGCAGGGCGATCTGATCTCGTTGGCCGCGGGCACATTGAGCCTCAATGCGCAGGGTCGAATCGACGGCGAATTGCAGATGACGGTGGCGGGAATCGAGAAAGTAATTCCGGCGCTTGGCCTCGAGAAGATGCTGGAGGAGGGCGTGCCGCAGGCAACGCTGGATCGCGTCGCACCCGGCGTCAAGAGCCAGGACCTCAACAATCTATTCGGCGCGCTCGACAAGGCGATTCCGGGGCTCGGCAAGGTCGTCAAGCAGAACGCCAATGCCGGCGTCGCGGCCGGTATCAATTCGCTCGGCAAGGAGGCGGAGCTCGAGGGGCGGAAAGCGCGCGCCTTCCCGCTGCGCTTTGTTGATGGCGCGGTGTTTCTGGGCCCGCTGAAAGTGGGCCAGGTGCCGCCGCTGTTTTGATGACGGCGGTCGTGATCCGCCGTTGTGAATAGGCAAATCGATCTCGCATCCGCCGTCATCGTCCGCCTTGTGCGCAATTGCGCACTGGGGCGGACGATCCAGTATTCCAGAGGCGCTAGTGATTGAGTCGATAGGCCGCGGCGCACTGGATACCCCGCCTTCGCGGGGTATGACGACTTTGTGCAATCTCGTTATCGCTTCGCCGTGGAGAGCGGAGCGCAATCGCCTAAGCCGCGCCTCACTCCGTCTTCCTCAGTGGCGGATGCGGGCGACCGAAATCCGGCACGGCCCCCAACCCGCCTTCGGCCGGCCATAGTGTTGGCGTTGGCGGCAACCTGAGCTGGGTTGCGTTCTGACGAGGGCTAATGCGCCAAGAGAACGGGGCGTGCCGAAGCGTTCTTAAGGATGTGGCGCGTGGCCCCACCCAGAAGGATCTCGCGCAGGCGGCTGTGGGAATAGGCGCCCATGATCAGTAGGCCGGCTTCATGCTCTGCCCCCGCCGCGAGCAGCGTATCTCCCACCGAGCGCAATTCCGGTGCAACCACCTGCCCGGTCGCACCGATGCCATGACAGCGCAAATAGGCAAGCACTTCCGCCTGCGAGGCTTGGCGATTGCTGGCGTCCCGGTCAACGCTTATGACCTGCACTGATTTGGCGAGTTGCATGAACGGTATGGCAGCCGAGACCGCGTGCCAGCATTCCGGACTCTCGTCCCAGGCGATCATCACGCTGTCGGTCAGATCACTCTGCAGGCTAGCCGGCGCCAACAGTACGGGGCGACGGGTCCGCAGCAGCGATTGCTCTGCAATGGCCATGAGCGATTCCATCACGGTGGCGCTTGCGGCGACCATCAGGTCGAAGGCAGCGGCCCGTTGCACCGCGATTTCCACATACGATCCCTCGGCTTCGCGCCAGGATGCTGCGAGCGGGCTGCCGGGCTCGTCGCTCGCCGATAGCATCGGGATGCCGACTACCGCGCAGGCCTGCGCGAATACCTCACGCGCATCCCGCGCAGCTCGCTCCCGTTCCTCGGCGTGCCAGTTTACCGGGATGGCCGCCGTTCGTCCCATTTCGGTGACCGTTAGGCCGCCACGCGTGACCGGCGGCGGCGGCTCACTGATGAACAGTGCCTGGACGTGAGCCCCCAACGCCTTCGCGGCAGACAGGGCCGTTTCTATTTGACCGGTGTGACTGGCTGAGCCGGGAAGTGGAACCAGGATTCGCTTGATGCTCATGAGAGCCTCCTGCGATGCCGCCGTTTGCGACGACAGGCGGCACATGTGTGTGTTGAGCCGAAAGCAAAATCGCGCAATCCCGCTTGGTTCATAACTCCCAGAACACCCCAAGGTTCCGGAGATCAGCAGGCGTGCCGGTCCTGCTCCCTCTGTTTGAGGGGAAGGTTCATGCAAGCCGCGGGCGCTTAGCGTCGCGAGAACGCGAACGCATACTCAATTGTCGTCACCCGCGAAAGCGGGTGACCCAGTATTCCGGAGACAGCAATGATTGAATCGGGAAGCCGCGGCGTACTGGATACCCGCATTCGCGGGTATGACGACCTAGTGTGGAGCGGCCAACTCCGTCATTGCGAGGAGCGAGCGACGAAGCAATCCATTCCTCCGCAAGCGGCAAAAATGGATTGCTTCGCGGAGCCTGTCATCCGGCGGCGCTTCGCGTCGACCGGGTGGCTCGCAATGACGATGGAACGTCCGGCACGCATGCGCGAAGCCGCGCCCTTCTCACTCCGTCTTCTTCAGCGGTGGATGCGGGCGCCCGAAATCCGGCGCGGCGGAATCCTGGCCGATCTCGACGATGCCGCGGCGGATGGCGCGGGTGCGGGTGAAATGCTCGAACAGCGCCTCGCCGTCGCCGCGGCGGATGGCGCGGGTGAGTTTTGAAAGGTCCTCGTTGAAGGTGCCGAGCATTTCCAACACGGCCTCCTTGTTGTTCAAAAACACGTCGCGCCACATTGTCGGGTCGGACGCCGCGATGCGGGTGAAGTCGCGAAAGCCGCCGGCGGAGAATTTGATCACTTCCGACGACGTTACCTGCGCCAGCTCGTCCGCGGTGCCGACGATGGTGTAGGCGATCAGATGCGGCAAATGGCTGGTGATCGCCAGCACCAGGTCGTGATGATCCGGCGTCATGGTCTCGACCCTGGCGCCCATGCCGGCCCAGAACGCGCGCAGCGTTTCGACCGCCATGGGGTCAGTGCCCTCGGGCGGGGTGAGAATGCACCAGCGGTTGATGAACAGTTCGGCGAAGCCGGAATCAGGACCCGAATGCTCGGTGCCGGCGACCGGATGTGCTGGAACGAAATGAACATGGCCCGGCAGATGCGGCGCCATTTCGCGGACGATGGCGCCCTTGACCGAGCCGGCGTCGGAAACGATCGCGCCCGCTTTCAGGAACGGCGCGATCTCCTGCGTCACCGGCCCGCAGGCGCCGACGGGGATGCAGAGGATCACGAGGTCGGCGTCGTTAACGGCTTCCGCGTTGGTCTCCAGCACGCGATCGACGATGCCGAGCTCGGTAACTCGCGCACGGGTTTTCTCCGAACGCGCGGTGGTGACGATTTCGCTCGCGAGCCCCTGGACTCGCACCGCGCGCGCGATTGAGCCGCCGATCAGGCCGAAGCCGATCAGCGCGACGCGTCGGAAGATCGGTACCGTACTCACTTGGCCGCCATGAAGTCGCGCAAGGCATCGACGACGAGGCGGTTGGCCTCCTCGGTGCCGATGGTCATGCGTAGCGCATGCGGCAGGCCGTAATTGTTGAGTGCCCGCAGTACCAGGCCACGTTTGGTCAGGAACGCGTCCGCATCCGCCGAGGTCTTGCCCTTCTCGGTCGGGAAGTGAATCAGCACGAAGTTGGCGACGCTCGGCGTCACCTTCAGTCCGAGTTTGCCGATCTCCTCCGTCAGCCAGTTGCGCCACTCTTCGGTGAACGCCTTCGACTTCTGGACATGCGCGGTGTCCTCGATCGCGGCGACCGCCGCCAGCATCGCCGGCGTCGAGACGTTGAAGGGCCCGCGAATGCGGTTGACCGCGTCGATGATGTGCGCCGGACCGAACATCCAGCCGATCCGCAAAGCCGCCAGCCCGTGAATCTTGGAGAAGGTGTGCGTCATCACGGTGTTTTCGGTGGTGGCCACCAGCTCCAGGCCGAGCTCGTAATCGTTGCGCGACACATAGTCGGAGTACGCAGCGTCGAGCACCAGCAGCACATGCGGCGGCAGGCCAGCGCGCAATCGCTTGACCTCGTCGAACGGCACGTAGGTGCCGGTCGGGTTGTTCGGGTTGGCGAGCCACACCAGTTTCGTGCGCGGCGTCACGCGCGCGAGAATGGCATCGACGTCGGCGGTAAAATTGGTCTCGGGCGCGACAACGTTCTTGGCGCCGTTCGCCATCGTCGCGATCGGATAGACCAGGAAGCCGTGGGCGGTCGAGATCGCCTCATCGCCCTGGCTGAGATAGGTGTGCGCCAAAAGGTTGAGGATTTCGTCCGAGCCGGCGCCGCAGATGATGCGGTTGGGATCGAGCCCGTAGGCGCGCCCAATCGCTTCGCGCAGCACCCGTGAGGTTCCTTCCGGATAGTCCTCCAGATGATCAGCCACGTGCTTGTAGACTTCGATTGCCTTCGGCGACGGCCCGAACGGGGTCTCGTTGGCCGACAGCTTGAACACCTTGCGGCCCGGCTCCGGCACCGGGCTCTTGCCGGGCGTGTAGGGCGCAATATCGAGAATGCCGGGATTCGGCACGGGGCGGTTCATCTTCAACTCCGGAATTTCGGACGGCGTTTAAGGCTTCGCCGACCCGTTCGGGGGCACCGTATAGCGTGTTGCGTGGCTGCCGACGAGAGCCGATGAGCGCACCGAGGCGCCGGCCTGGATCAGGGCGGTCTTGATCTTTTCGAACCCGGCGCCGGCATCCGACACCAAAAGCGCCGCGCCGTCGAAAGCGGTATCGGGCACGGCGACGATTTCGGCGAGCGGGGCGAGCGCGCGGGCGATATCGGCGTTCCACCCCGAGACGCGGACGCTCCACATCTGCACCTCCGTCACCATGGCATCATCGGCCACGCGCGAGATCACGAACACCGGCAGCGCGGCCGGATGATCGGCGCGCTCGAGGAACGGCAGCCGGGCAATGATTTTTGGCGCGCCTTCGGCTTCCAGCGCGCTCCACCACGGCGTGCGGCTCGAGACCGCCGAGACCAGCGCCAGATCGCCCTTGGATTTCGCCACGGCTTCAACCGCGGCCTGTGCGCTGAAATGGCCGACATAGGGCACGACAAAGCCGAAGTGAAACCGCGCCGAATCCCGCATCGCGGGCTCGCCGACCGAGACGTCCGCATGCACCGAGAACGGCGCCTGGACGTAAGTAAAGGTCGAGATGATGACGCGCCAGATGCTCTCGATGGTATCGAGCGGCAGGATGCCGCGATGGCGCTCGACCAGGCTGCGCATCATGCTGGCCTCGCGCGCGGGCCGGAACGCCGACCCCACCTCCTGGGTCTGCTTCACCTGGATCAGGCGGTCGATGATGTCGCCGCGCGCCATCAAGAGGCGATGGACCTGCTCGTCGATCGCGTCGATCTCCTTGCGCAATTCCTGCAGCGAGGGCGGAGCCGGGGGAGCCTTGGACATGTTAAAACCTTCAGCGCCGGATCGGTCTGAAATCACCACCCAGCAAGGTGCATTGATTAGAAAAGACGGCCGTCGAAAGCAAAGAGAAACGTCAGATCCGCCATGATCGGTGCAGGGTTAACCATGCGGCTGCCTTGACGAGGGACCTGCTTCGGACTAGCTTTGTTCCATTCCGTGGTCATTTGAGCCGGCCGGCTTGCAGCCACGTTAAACAACTCGCTAAACAGGCCGGGGACAGATTGATCCCGGCCGAACCTTTCGTTCAGGCCGGGTTTTTTGCGGCCTGATTTCTGTCTGTAAGGACCTCCGCGAGGAGGAAGGTCGGGATGACACAATTGCAGTCGGTATCCAGCCCGTCGATTCACAGCGAGGACCGCGCCCACGAGGCCGATCATCCGACCTCGCCGGTGGCCCAATTCGGCATCGAGCAGCCCTTGAAGCTCGATTGCGGCATCGATCTCGCGCCATTCCAGATCGCGTACCAGACCTATGGCGAACTGAACGCCGACCGCTCCAACGCGATCCTGATCTGTCACGCGCTGACGCTGGATCAGCATGTCGCCAACGTGCATCCTCTGACCGGCAAGGCCGGCTGGTGGGAAATCATGGTCGGTCCAGGGCGGCCGCTCGATACCGACAGATATTTCATCCTCTGTTCGAACGTGATCGGCGGTTGCATGGGATCGACCGGTCCGGCCTCGACCAACCCGGCGACCGGCAAGGCGTGGGGACTGGATTTTCCGATCATCACGATTCCCGACATGGTCCGCGCGCAGGCCATGTTGCTCGACCGGCTGGGCATCCAAACATTGTTATGCGTGATCGGCGGATCGATGGGCGGCATGCAGGTGCTGCAATGGACGGCAGCCTATCCGGAACGGGTGTTTTCGGCGCTACCGGTCGCCTGCTCGACGCGCCATTCGGCGCAAAATATCGCGTTTCACGAACTTGGCCGGCAGGCCGTGATGGCTGATCCGGACTGGCACCATGGGCGCTATTTCGAGCGCAGCACGCATCCGCATCGCGGACTGGCGGTGGCGCGGATGGCAGGGCACATCACCTATCTCTCCGACGCCGCGTTGCATCGCAAGTTCGGGCGGCGGATGCAGGATCGCGAGCTGCCGACATTTTCGTTCGATGCGGATTTTCAGGTCGAAAGCTATCTTCGCTATCAGGGCTCTTCCTTTGTCGAGCGCTTCGATGCCAACAGCTATCTCTACCTGACGCGCGCGATGGACTATTTCGATATCGCCGCCGACCATGACGGCGTGCTGGCGGAAGCGTTTCGCGGCATCAAGACCCGCTTCTGCGTGGTGTCGTTCACCTCCGACTGGCTGTTTCCGACCTCGGAATCGCGGGCGCTGGTGCATGCGCTGAATGCTTCGAGCGCGCGAGTGTCGTTCGCCGAGATCGAGACCGACCGCGGCCACGATGCCTTCCTGCTCGACGTGCCCGAGTTCTTCGACATTTCTCGCGCCTTCCTGGAATCCGCGGGCAATGCGCGCGGCCTTGATAGCAAAGCGTTTTCGAGCGAAGTGGATACCGGTTCGCGTGAAGAAAACGCGTCAAAAAAGAGAGATAGAGCCTGACATGGCGTTACAGGAACAGGCCCTGTCGCTCGGCGGCATCGCGCCCGATCGCACCGGCAAATATCGCACCGATCATCTCCTCGTCGCCGAAATGATTCCGGCTGGCTCAAAAGTGCTCGACGTCGGCTGCGGCGACGGCGAATTGCTGCAACTTCTGGAGAGCCGCGGCATCGATGGCCGCGGCATCGAGCTGTCGCGCGAGGGCGTCAATCGCTGCGTCGCCAAGGGGCTCGCCGTGGTGCAGGGCGACGCCGACACCGACCTCGTCAATTATCCGGACGATGCCTTCGATTACGTCATCCTGTCGCAGACGCTGCAGGCGACGCGGCAGCCGAAACCGGTCCTGGAAAACCTGCTGCGCATCGGCCGGCGCGCGATCGTGTCGTTTCCGAATTTCGGCTTCTGGAAGATGCGGCTGCAACTGCTCGTCGGCGGCCACATGCCGCGCACCGAAAACCTCCCGGCGACCTGGTACGACACGCCGAACATCCATTTCTGCACGATCAAGGATTTCGTCCAGCTCTGCGACGAGATCAACGTCAAGATGGAGCGCGCGGTGGCGCTCGATCTCTACGGCCGCCCGGTGCCGCTGAACCTGCCCTGGTGGGTCTGGAACATGTTCGGCGAGCAGGGCGTGTTCTTGCTGAGTAGGGGCGGGAAGGGGAAGTAGCCACCACCGTCATTGCGAGGAGCGATAGCACGAAGCAATCCATCTATCCCCGAGTGAGGTCAGCACGCTGCCAGGGCTCCCTTCCCCTTGCGGGGGAGGGTTGGGGAGAGGGGTAAGCCCCGGGCTCCGGCGGAAGAGATATCGTGAGCTCAACACGACGCGCATCGCGAGATAAGGTCTTCGCAGAGGCCATCTTTATCCGTCCAACGACGGAGCAAGCGGCACCCCTCTCCCTAACCCTCTCCCGCAAGGGGAGAGGGAACCCTTCCGCCGGTGCGTCCATCACGTGTGCTGCGCTGCAGTTAGACCACCGCCGCCACCATCGACCTCGGATCGCGCGCCGGCCATCGCCCGGCTTCCACCAGCGCGATGAACCGCTCCACCATCTCGTTGAACAGCGCCGGCTCTTCCAGATTGAGCACGTGGCCCGACTTCGGGAAGAACGTGAGCCCCGCGGCCGGCAAATGCCGCTTCAGGAACAGGCTCGGTTCAATACAGTTGTCGTCCTCGTCGCCGCACAGGATCAGCGCCGGCGTCGGCACGCGTCGGATCGCATCCGTCATGGTGTAGATCGACGGTCGCTTGCCCTGAAAGCTGCGCATGGTGTTGGCCGAGCCCCTGGCATCATGCCGCGCCAGCGCGGCGTAGAAATCGGCGTGGCCGCGCGGGTCTTTCAGCAAAAACGGAATCCGGCTCGGCGCTTCACGCGTCACCTTGGCGACTTCAACCGATCCGATTGCCTCATATTGCTCGGCATTGGCGACGCATTGCGCGCGGAAAGCGCCGAGATGTTCGAGTGACGAGCCGGCGCCGACGGCGGCGAGCGTCATCGACAGCGCGCGGTCGGCTGCGTTGAGGCCAACCTGCAGCGAGGAATAGGAGCCCATCGACAGGCCGACGAAATGCGCTTTCGCAATGCCGAGGTGATCGAGCACGGCGAGCGCGTCGGTGTAGAAATACTCGTAGGTGTAGACCTCGGCCGAGGGCGGCACGTCGGATGGCGTATAGCCGCGCGCCGAATAGACGATGCAGCGATGGCCACGAGAGAAGTAGCGCATCTGCGGCTCCCAATTGGTGTGGTCGGCCGCAAATTCGTGCAGGAAGACGATCGGCGTTCCGCTTCCCGCCTCTTCGAAATAAAGACGGACGCGATCCTTGGCGACGGCATCGGGCATTTCGGATTCCTCTCGATTTTCTTGTTGTTTCGTAACTTCCTTGCGCAGCTAACCCACAAAATTGCAATTAATTCTCGGGGCTGCAATGCGGCAGGAAAGGTTCATCTTCGCCATCGAATCGTCGTGGAATCACCCCGAAATTGTTTCCTCTCCGCCACACAAAATCTTCCTCTCGTCACATCGCCAAACGCAAAACGCCGGCCGCGTTCGTTCGTAGACGAACGCAAAGTGTGGGAGTGTTAGAGGTTCAAGTATGAGTCAGTTGTTTGCGTTTCGCCGGTCGCTTCGTTTCATTGCGCTGGCACTGTGTTCGGCTTCCATCTTCGTATTTGTCTCTCCGGCTTCAGCAAAACCACATCACGGCGCAGGGCGACACGCTCGCGCCTATCACGCCGGCCATCACGTCAAGCATTATGCATATCGCCACCATCGCCATGCTCTCAGGATGTCGCGCTGGAAGCGCAGGGCTGCACAAATGCAGACAGGCGGCTTTGCCGAGAACAACCCGAACTTCCTGGGAAGCAGCGCCGAGATGGTGACACCCGGCGGTTTCGTCTCGTCCAACACAGTCAAGGCAGCGCGCGCCGGCCGTCGTGCCCGGCTCCGGCACGCCCGGCACACATCGCGCTGGGAGCGCGCGGTCACGCAGATGCACGCGCGCGGTCTTGCCGATGCCAACGCCAGCGTCACGCCAGGAACGAGCGTCGAATCCAATTCGACGGTAACACCGAACAGCGGCGCGATGGCCTCAGGCTACACATCCTCGAACGTCGTTGCCGAAGCGCGGAAATATCTCGGCGGCAACCCGACGGGGCGCGGCAGCCTGTGGTGCGCCCGCTTCATGAACATGGTGCTGCAGCATTCCGGCTATCGCGGCACCGGCTCGGACATGGCGAGCTCGTTCGAGAAATACGGCCAGCGCGTTTCCGGCCCGCAGGTCGGCGCCATTGCGGTGATGTCGCGCGGCCGCCGCGGCGGCCATGTCGGCATCATCACCGGCATCGACGCCAAGGGCAATCCGATCATGATCTCCGGCAACAGCGGCAACCGCGTCCGCGAGTTGCCAGTCTCGCGCGGCCGCATCTACGCCTACGTCATGCCGACGAGCTGAGGGCGGATTGCGTCGCGGCGCTTCGCCCCGTTCCTTGCGGGGCGAGGCTGCCTTCACGATGATGCTTGCAGGCGGGGTGAAGGCCGGGAAGACAGATACCTCGGCGGCCGGCGCTTTGCGCATAGCGCTGGGATGGTTGGGCAGTCCGCTGAGGCCGCCGCAGTAAAGGCGCGGGCTCCGGTCGATTTATCTCGCTACTGACGACGAATGGGCGCAGCATTCACAGCGGGCTGTCAAACAAGGAGGCCGCTCATGAACGGCAGCATATTCAACAGTAAGGGAACCCGCGTTGCTGTGGTGGTCGGTCCCGAAATTTTCGATCTTAGCGGCAAGAAGCTCTTTGACCTCAAGGGCAAGAACATCTACCGGCTAACCGGTGAATTGGTTGGTCATTTAAGTGACGCGAGCGGTTCGGCGAAGCGGCTCGACAAGGCGACCGATCGATTGTTCTCGTAATTGCGATGCCGGGCCGTATTAGTCCCCGGTTCAGCGGCTGGCGCGGGTTACCCTAACCTGGACGAATGCCGCTTTGTGTTCGAGAAATCGATAGCTATTTGCGGGGAAAGGGCGCACGGTCGATACATGACCATGCGCTCGCGACGGGAAATGATTCATTTCAAGCGTCCGTTCCATCTCAAGGGGGTCGGCCGGCTGTTGCCGCCTGGTGCTTATGAGGTCATCACCGACGAGGAAATGATCGAAGGACTTTCATTTCAGAGCTTCCGCCGCGTCGCCACCATGATCATGGTCCCCGGCGCGGCGCCGCGCCAAGCTTCGACGGAAATGATCTCGATCAGCTCGGTCGATCTTTCCGATGCGCAGCGCGACGACGCGATCGCGTCTCGTGAGTGAAACCCCGGTCGATCTCGACAAGCACCGGGGCATGGCGGCGCAAAAGGCGACCGATATCCGCCGCGCGCTCGCCGACGTCGAGGCTAACGCAAAGCTGCAGCGGGACCGTCAGGCCGCCCTCGAGCTACAGCTCCTGACCGTCCCGGCTGAGTCGTGGCCGGAAGCGGTCGCAAAGGCGCGGTACGTCCTTAATCTCTATGCGGCGGATTTGGCGCCGACCGACACGCATCACCGCGACCTCGTGGCCACCGTACTGGCCGACCTCACCCGCCTCGCTGGTGAAAGCTGACGTGGCGAATATTCCGGCTCGGCAGTCGAGCTTCTTGCCACGCACTCGAATTACCTCGAACGCGCAACTGAAAGCACCGAATGCAAAATCTCTCGCCTCGTCACGTCAAGACTGAAGAATCGCTCCGCCTCGGCGTTGTTTCCGGATGGTACTCCACCAAAGTCAGCGGAACATTCGTCTCTGGTCCGCACGATTCGGAAGCCGAATGCCTGCGCAGGATTGCGGAGATCGATCCTCAACCCGTTCGAAAGAAATGATGAGCATGAAAGCTGGCGGCATGGCCTTTACCAGCCGGAGATGGATCAAATGACACTCGTGCGCGGCGACATCGGTGGTTATGACTTCAATCGCATGGTGGTGCTGTTCTCGATGATGGACGGTGCCACGGTGATACCGTGCGCCATCAGCGCCGCAGCGATGGACGATCTCGAACATGTCTCGCGTACAGCGGCGGACCAGCGCGAACGACAATTCGTGCGGCTGCGGGATCGGATCGAGCAATGCGCTTCCCGGAAATTTCTCGCCGGAGAGTTTGAAGGCAACCCCCAGGCATTGTTTTGCGCGGCATCGATTTTCGCGCATAGATCGAGCAGGCCTGACTCGAAAAGAAATGCGGCGGCATGTCCCGCCTGAACTGAACAGGTGAGTATATGCCCGATCCCAAAAAATTCGCTCTCAGCGAGTGGCTTGTCCCACCCATCCTTTTGCCGGTCTTCCTGGGGCTGGTCACTGCCGGCGCCGTGATCATCAATTGGTAGTCCGCTTCGCCTGAGGGATTTCGGCGCGATGGAGGTAGTGACCAGATGAACGAACGCCATGAGATTTTGAAGAAGGCTCGTGACCGCATGATTGAGGATCGCGATGCACACGCAAAGGTGCTCGCCGCGCCGTTCGATCGCGACAAGGCGGAGCGCGCGCGCCTAAAATTCGTCGAGCTCCAGGTCTTGATAGACGCGATCGAGCGTGCGATGGCCGGCGAACGGGCGACGGTTTAGGGACGCCGGCCCCAGTCTCGCGCGGCCGTAACTACGCCTACGTCATGCCGACGAGCTGAGGCGCGGCTGAACGGTAGGGTGGGCAAAGGCGCGCGTGCGCCGTGCCCACCCTCTATCGTCGAGCACGCTTCGTCGTCGAGCACGCTTCGTGATGGTTTCGTGGGAACTCTGGGACGCAACAGCAGGACCTTCCGACGAAGTCGTTTTCTCAGTCCAACGAAGACACCCTGAAACAAACCAGTGGTTTGATAGCCATCCCCAAACAACCGGAGGCTATGTGAGACTCCCTGGGGCGAGGGTTCAGGCTCACGAGAGATTTGCCTGAGGCGGTAGGTGTCGTCATGCGCGAAGATTTTGCTTCATCCAGTTTTCTTGCGGTTATCGTCGTCAGTTTGATTGTGGTTTGTACTGGCCTTATTGCGCTTGGAATCTGAAATCCAGTTCGAGGCGACCCTGCGCGTCGGCGCGACGCTGATGCGCGTCACGATTGAACGACGCGATCGCAACTCTCTCCCGCTGTTGCCATTGGCAAACCGGCCGTCGCATTGACGTGATGATGAGATCACCGCCGCACGTCGTGGCTGTCTGCAAGACGACGTGCGCGTGCTGAACGATTTCAGGGATATTCCGATCAATCGCGCAGTCTGGAGCAATTCTAGCAACCACCCATCGAACTCCGAAGATGTCTGCGTTAGAGCGAGGCATCAAAAATCCTACCGGCCAAGCCGGCAGACTTCGGGGTATCTAAGGGTGACACTGACAGCATTTCATTCGTTTTCCGCCACTCGACTTCAACTGATGCGAATGATCTGCCTCGGGGCAGTCAGCAGTTTCACCCTCTCCCTGCCGACAGGTGGTGCGCTGGCGCAGTCGTCACTGCCGCCGGTCACCGTGGACGCGCCTCAGCAGCGCGCGCGTTCGGCCGCGGCCCAACCATCCCGCCGCGCTGCGACCACGCGCGCTACGCGCGTCACTCGCGCCGCCGCCAACCCGCAGCCGGCACCGGCTGTGCCTGCATCAGGCTCAGGTGCCGGCGAACGCGCCAACGGTCCGGTGCGCGGCTTTGTCGCAACCCGCACCGGCACCGCGACCAAAACCGACACGCCGATCATCGAAACTCCGCAGTCGATTTCCGTCGTCACCACCGACCAGGTCAAAAACCAGGGAGCCGAATCGGTCGGCGCGGCGCTCCGCTATACCGCTGGAGTCAGCGGCGACGTCAACGGCGGTTCCGACACGCGCTTCGGCGGGTTGCAGATCCGCGGTTTCGACATGACCATGCCGGGCCTCTATCTCGACGGCCTGCGGCTGCCCAGCAGCCGCTATGTGCACTTCCTCGGTCTGGAGCCCTACGGCGCCGAGCGTCTGGAAGTGCTGAAGGGTCCATCCTCGGTGATGTACGGCGGCAGCGGCACCGGCGGCATTCTCAACTATGTCAGCAAGCTGCCCACGGCCTACCAGTTCGGCGAGATTTCCGTCTCGGGCGGCAGCTTCAATCGCTACCAGGGCCAGTTTGACATCGGCGGCCCGGCCAACAAGGAAGGCACGGTGTTGTGGCGCCTCACCGGCGCTGTCCGCGACGGCGAAACCCAGGTCGATTTCACCAAGGACAATCGCGTCTTCATCGCGCCGGCGGTGACGATCAAGCCGAACGAAGACACCACCATCACGCTGCTGGCCAACTATCAAAAGGACACCGCCGGCTGGGGCCTGCAATTCCTGCCGCCGTCGGGCACGGTGTTTCCGAACAACGGCCGCATCATTCCGAATACGTTTTTCGGCGGCGAGCCCAATTTCAACCGGTTTGATACCGAGTTGGCCACGGCGGGCTACCTGCTTTCGCACGACATCAACGAGGCGCTCACGTTCCGGCAGAACCTGCGTTATGCGTGGATGCACAACGAACAGCAGAGCTTCTACGGCCTGGGCTACACCTCGGCGGCCGACGAAGCCGCAGGCCTGATGTCACGCGCCGGCTCTGGCGGTGCAACGACCATCAACTCCTTCGCAGTCGATAATCAGCTCCAGGGAAAATTCGTCACCGGCATTTTGAGCCACACCACGTTGTTCGGCATCGATTACCGCAACACCTCGTTCCGGGACGTCGCTTCAGCGTACAGCACCGGCAAGATCAACGTGTTTGCGCCTGTCTACACCAACACATGGACCAATCTCGGCCCTGCTGACGATATAAACATCAAGCAGTCGCAGATCGGATTCTACGCGCAGGATCAGATCAAGCTCGGCCGGCTTTCGTTCCTGCTCGGCGCCCGGCAGGACTTCGCCACGACCGATCTCGACGACTTTCTCGCCGCGGCTGCCGCGAGACCCGGGTCTTCCGCGAGAACGAATGACTCGGCACTCACCCACCGCGCCGCCGTGATGTACAATTTCGACAACGGTATCGCGCCGTATTTCAGCTACGCCGAATCATTCCTGCCGGTGCTCAACACCAGCGCCGCGGGCGAGCTGCTGAAGCCGGAAACCGGCGTCCAGTATGAAGTCGGCGTGAAATATCAGCCGGTCGGAATCAATGCGCTGATCACTCTGGCGGCGTTCGATCTGACGCGGTCCAATGTCGTCACCTTCGCGCCGCCGCTTTACACCGCCGAGCAGAGGGGGCAGGTGAACTCGCGCGGCATCGAGCTGGAAGGCACGGCCACGCTGACGGAAGGCTTCAACGTCCGTGGCGCCTACTCCTACATCGATGCCGTGGTCACGGAGGACCCCGTAAACGTCGGCAAGGCGCCGACCACCGTGCCGCTCAACCGGTTCGCGCTGTGGACCGACTACACGCTGCAGAGCGGGCCGCTCGCCGGCGTCCAGGTAGGTGGCGGCGTCCGTTATGTCGGCTCGACCTTCGGCGACGATGCCAACACTTTCAAGGTGCCGGCCTCGACCGCGGTCGACGCGCTGCTGGCCTACACCAAAGACAACTATCGCCTGGCGCTGAACGTCACCAACATCGCCGACACCCGCTATGTCGCGGCCTGCTACGGCTATACGAGCTGCTTCTATGCCGAGGGCCGCAAGGCGATCGCCAAGCTGACCTATCGATGGTAGGTCGACCGCGAAATGCAACGGATACATCACCGCCGGTCGGTCGACCGGCGGTGATGATGTTTGCTCATTGAAGTACCCAACAGCACGGGCGAAGCCATGAAATCGATCTTCGGGCGACTGCATCGCTGGGCCGGCCTTCTCACCGCCGGCTTTCTGTTTTTTTCGGGCATCACCGGCGCGATCATCTCGTGGGATCACGAGATCGACGACCTCTTGAACAAGCACCTGTTCGACGTGACCAGCAGCGGTCCCGCGATTGCCTCCGTCGAACTTGTCAAGCTGATCGAGCAGCGCGATCCGCGCGCGCGCGTCGTCCACATGTTCATGACGCCGGAAAAGGGCGAATCGCTGTGGTTCTTCGTGCTGCCGCGGATCGATCCCGCTACCGGCAAGCGATTTAGCCTGGATTACAACCAGATCTTCCTCGATCCCAACACCGGTGCAGAGCTCGGGCGGCGCTACTGGGGCGCGGTGTGGCCGGTGACGCGCGAGAACTTCGTCTCATTCCTCTACAAGCTGCACTACACCATGCACATTCCGGAGTTCTGGGGCAGCGATCGCTGGGGGATGCGGGTGCTTGGCGTTATCGCGATCATCTGGACCATCGATTGCTTCGTCGGTTTCTATCTCACCCTGCCGTCCCGTCGCCGCGCCAGGGCAGAACGGGCGCCAGCCGTTGCGCGCGAACTCGGCCGCGGCTTCTGGGCGCGCTGGGCGCCGGCCTGGAAGATCAAGACCTCGGGCAGTGCCTACCGAATCAATTTCGATATCCACCGCGCTTTCAGCCTGTGGACCTGGGCGCTGCTGTTCGTCATTGCCTTCACGGCGTTCTCGCTCAACCTGTATTTCGAGGTGTTCTCGCCGCTGATGAAGACGGTATCGAACTACACTCCGACGCCGTATGAGCAGCGTCCGTACCGGCATCTCGACGATCCGATCGAACCCAAGGTCACGTATGCCGATATCGCCGCGCGCGCCGCGGCCGACGGCAAGAGCAGAGGATGGACCACGCCGGTCGGTTCGATCAATTACGGCCCGGCCCATGGCGTGTATGCTGCGGCCTTCTTCCACCCCGGCGACGATCACGGCGCCGGCGGCGTCGGCCCGGCGCAGCTTTATTACGACAGCGAGGACGGACGCCCGATCGGCGAGCGACTGCCGTGGGTCGGCACCGCCGCTGATATCTTCGTGCAGGCGCAGTTCCCGCTGCATTCCGGACGGATCGTCGGGCTGCCCGGCCGCATCCTGATCTCGGTGATGGGGCTGGTGGTTGCGGCGCTGTCGGTGACCGGCGTCGTGATCTGGTGGCGCAAGCGCCGTGCTCGTGTCCGGGTGCGCGAGACCGCTGCAGCACGCTCGAGCAGGGGCCAGCTTGCGCCGGCGGAATAGTTCCATCGAGCTTGTCGGGGCCGTCGAATCCGGCTTCGGGATCGATCGAGAATGGTGGGCACGGCCAAGAGGCCTTTGCCCACCCTACCGCTACTGATTTGCCTGCCCTTGCAGGCGCGATGTCGTGCGACAGGCAAATCACTTCTGATTTTCAGAAATCGTGTCAAGCCCGGGAATCAAAAATATTCCGCTTAACACGAGGGGCAAATCAGCCGCATAACTCCGCCCGTCTCACGGCAGATGAGGGGCGTTGGCCATCGTCACGAACGTGCGGTGAGATGCGGTGGACGCGGAATGCGCGCGAGACGTACGCGCAGGATGCGTACGGCGAAGTCGTGTGGTCCTGATGTCGCGGTGCTGGCATTAAGTTGCGTGGGGCTATTCTCGCGCAGCGACGGTGGCAAAAGAGCCGTTCGCCGGGGAGAGCACGAAGTAAGCCGTAAAGCCATTGCGCAGGGAAGGCCGGGATGCTCCCGCTGTACCTGTATGCTCGTGTGCGTTTTCTTTTGCGCACTTTGCACACGAGACCGCGGGTGCGGCGCGCACCCGGTCTTCCCTGCGCCCTCTGAACGAGAGGGCGGGAAGTTGATAGCAAGCCTCGGGCGCAATGCGTCGCGAGAATGCCGACCCACACTCAATTGTCGTTACCCGCCAACGGGTCGCGCGAATGCGCCCCGATGACAGGCTCCGGCGGGTGACCCAGTATTCCAGAGACGGCAGTGATTGAACCGATAAGCCGCGGCGTACTGGATTGCATGATGGCGTCGCCATCCTGTTGGATGGGGCGTCGGCGGCCCCTCGAGTACTGGTCAGGTCCTGCAAGACCGTGGGAATCTTAGGACCGCCGGCGTTACGGTCTGACACGCGCACGGTAGAGAGGGCCTGAGCCCGCATTGCAATCCGGCGTGCCGACCAGATGCATATTCTGTCGGAGAACAGCCACATGGACAAGATGGTGATCGGGGTGGACGTTGCCAAGGAGTGGATCGACATTGCGATCGCGGGTGACAGTCGGGTCAAGCGGATCGCGAACAGTGAGCGAGCGATTGACGCTTGGTTTATGCAGATCGGGGCCGGCTCGATCGGCCTGGTCGCGTTCGAGCCGACGGGCGGCTATGAGCGGCTTCTGCGACGGTGTCTCCGCCGCGCGAAGGTCGCCTTCAAGCAGGTGCACCCGAACGAAGTCGTCGCCTATCGCAGGCGGCGTGGCATCAAGGCCAAGACGGACCGCATCGACGCCAAATTGTTGGCCGACTTTGCCGCCGAGGAGCTCGCTCGCCGCGACATCGAGTCGGTTCCAGAGGCCGATGAGGTCTTACGTGAACTCGCATCGCGGCGCCGGCAGTTACAGGCTCTGCTGCATGCCGAGACCTGCCGCTGCGACGTGGCAGACAGCGCCATTGTGCGCAAGAGCCTGCGGGCGGTCATTGCCGCCCTTGAGCGTTCACTCGCTACGGTCGACAAGGCCATCGCCGAACGCATCGCAAGCTCCGCGCATGCCGAGACCAGCCGGCGGCTGCAAACCTTCTGCGGTGTCGGCCCCGCCATCGCGGAAACATTGATCGCGGACCTGCCGGAACTCGGACATCTGTCAGGCAAGAAAATCGCGGCCCTTTGCGGCCTTGCCCCGCACACGCGCGACAGCGGCAAGCAGCACGGGCATGCGTCCATTGGTCATGGCCGCTCCAGCGTGCGCAAAGTGCTCTTCAACGGCGCCCGCAGCGCGATCCAGCACAATCCGGTCATGAAGGCCTTCTACCGACATCTGGTCGATGACAATCATCGCCTGGGCAAGGTCGCGCTCACCGCCGTCATGCGCAAAATGCTGGTGACGCTCAACGCCATGATCCGTGACCGATCAGATTGGAGACACGCAGCCAGGCCTGCGGCATGAGCCTTCGATCATGGCAAGCCAACGCGGCAGCGAGCGCAGCCGGTCAAGGCCGGCATCGCCGCCGCGCAGCGGTCGCCTTGACCGGCGAGCACGATGCCGCACTCTCGCCCATGATCGACCTCTTGACGAACATCACGGTAGATCCCCGCGGGGATGACAGTCGAGTGTGCGCTGCTATCTCTTCCCGTCATCGCGAGGAGCGGCGAGGCGAATCACAACAACTCCGCCTGCTCCGCCGCGATCGCGTCGCCGGTGCTGATGCTGCCGCCGGTGATCACCTCGGCATAGATCCCGCAATCGCCGTGGCCGAGTTGGCGCTGCAGCGCCGGGGGAATCGCGAGATCGCGCTCGGCCGTATCGGGATCGACATTGACAGCGGCGCAGCGGACGATGCGTTTCACCACCCTCAGCCTGATGTCGCCGATCGCAAGCGTCCGGTCGAGCAGGTCGAATTCGTGCCAGGCCGGCCAGCCCTCGACATAGAGATTGGCGCGAAAGCGAAGCGGATGAACGGGGGCGCCGACGATGTCCTCGATGGCGCGGACGCTGGCGAGGTTGATGATCGAAACGACCTTGCGGGCGACATCCGAAAAACTGTGGCCGGGGCTTTCCAGCACCTTTGGCGGGCCCTTGATCTGGCCGGCAAAGGCGGTGGCAAAGAAGTTCTCGATTGTCCGCCGGCCTTCGGCGGTCGCCAAATTGCCCTGGGCCGCAATCTCGCCGTTCCGGCGGATCGAGAGCACGTTGCTCGCGTCGTCGAAATGAGTGTGCAGGCCGGCCAGCCACTCATCCCGCATCAGCATCAGGAAGTGCGGCTTCGGCAGCCATTTCGGCTCCGCCGGATCGAAACCGGAGGGGCCGTTCTCGATGGCGTAGCGGCGGTCAGCCAAAAGGGTTTGTCCGGGCTTGAGCTCGGCACGGTCGAGCTGCTCCGGGGTCAGGCCCTTGACGGGGTAACGGTAAATCCCGGCGATCCGGGCGGGGGAGATGGCGTCCATGCGGCTTATTAAGAGATTCCTTCGGCTTTCGCCAACCGTTCCCGAATTTGTGAGTGGGCCTCTTCCGTTTTTCCCCACGATGCCCACATTCGAGGCAAGCCTGAAAAGCGGGCGACGACTGCGGCCGGTTGAGGAATGTCAATGCGGTTCGCGGATACCCAATGAAGATGCCGCAATCATGCCACGCGTGACCCGCGAAAGTGTGTGCGGTTTCGCGTCAAGGTCACGCGCCAAACATAAATGGGGCGCGATCGGACGCAAAACCGGTTTCCACTTTTGCTGATCGCGCCCCGGGTGGGCGCGGCATGCCGAGGGAAGCAAAAGATGAATATTGAAAAATACACCGAGCGGGCGCGCGGCTTCATCCAGTCTGCGCAATCGCTCGCCATGCGCGATGGGCACCAGCAGTTCTCGACGCTGCATGTGCTGAAAGTGCTGCTGGACGACAGCGAGGGACTGGCCGGCGGGCTGATCGACCGCGCGGGCGGTAATTCCCGCGCCATCCTCAAGACCACCGAGGACGCGCTGAAGAAGCTGCCGAAAGTCTCGGGCAGCGGCGCCGGGCAAATTTATCTTGCCCCAGATATGGCGCGCGCCTTCGGCGCGGCGGAAAAAGCGGCCGAGAAGGCCGGCGACAGCTTTGTCACGGTCGAGCGGCTGCTGCTGGGGCTGACGCTCGAGAAGAGCGGCGAGGCCGGTACCATTCTGAGCAAGGGCGGCGTCACGCCGCAAAACCTCAATGCGGCAATCGAATCGCTGCGCAAGGGCCGTACAGCCGATAGCGCATCGGCCGAAAACGCCTACGACGCGCTGAAGAAATACGCCCGCGACCTCACGCAAGCCGCGCGCGACGGCAAGCTCGATCCGGTGATCGGCCGCGACGAGGAAATCCGCCGCACCATCCAGGTGCTTTCCCGCCGCACCAAGAACAATCCGGTGCTGATCGGCGAACCTGGCGTCGGCAAGACCGCGATTGTCGAAGGCCTGGCGCTGCGTATCCTCAACGGCGACGTGCCCGAGAGCCTGAAAGACAAGAAACTGCTCTCGCTCGACATGGGCGCGCTGATTGCGGGCGCCAAGTACCGCGGCGAGTTCGAGGAGCGGTTGAAGGCGGTGCTGCAGGAAGTTACCTCAGCCGAAGGCTCGATCATCCTGTTCATCGACGAGATGCATACGCTGGTCGGCGCCGGCAAGGCGGACGGTGCAATGGACGCGTCCAACCTCTTGAAGCCGGCGTTGGCGCGCGGCGAACTGCACTGCATCGGCGCGACGACGCTCGACGAATATCGCAAGCATGTCGAGAAGGACGCCGCGCTGGCACGGCGCTTCCAGCCGATCTTCGTCTCCGAGCCGACGGTCGAGGATACGATCTCGATCCTGCGCGGCCTGAAGGACAAATACGAGCAGCACCACGGCGTTCGCATCACCGATTCCGCGCTTGTCGCCGCGACCACGCTGTCGAACCGCTACATCACCGATCGTTTCCTGCCCGACAAGGCCATCGACCTCGTGGATGAGGCCTCGGCGCGGCTGAAGATGCAGGTCGATTCCAAGCCGGAAGAGCTCGATTTGATGGACCGGGAAATCATCCGGCTGAAGATCGAGCAGGAGGCCCTGAAGAAGGAAACCGATCTCGGCTCGAAAACCCGCCTGCAGACGCTGGAAAAGGAACTGGCCGAACTCGAGAAGCAATCGGCCGACCTGACTTCGCGCTGGAGCGCAGAGAAGAACAAGCTGTCGAACGCGCAGAAGCTGAAGAGCGAACTCGACACCTTGCGCATCGAACTCGCCAATGCCCAGCGCCGCGGCGAATTCCAGCGTGCGGGTGAGCTCGCCTATGGCCGAATTCCCGAACTCGAAAAGAAGCTCGCCGAAATCGAAGCCAAGGAAGACGTGGGCGAGATGATGGAGGAGGCGGTAACCGCCAACCACATCGCGCAGGTGGTGTCGCGCTGGACCGGCGTTCCCGTCGACAAGATGCTGGAAGGCGAAAGGGACAAGCTCCTGAAGATGGAGGATAGCCTCGGCAAGCGCGTGGTCGGCCAGGCCGAAGCCGTGCGTGCGGTGGCAACCGCCGTGCGCCGTTCGCGCGCCGGCCTGCAGGATCCGAACCGCCCGATGGGCTCGTTCATGTTCTTGGGCCCCACCGGCGTCGGCAAGACCGAACTGACGAAGGCGCTGGCGGAGTACCTGTTCAACGACGAGACCGCGATGGTCCGCCTCGACATGTCCGAGTTCATGGAAAAGCACTCGGTGTCGCGGCTGATCGGCGCGCCTCCCGGCTATGTCGGCTATGACGAGGGCGGCGCGCTCACCGAAGCGGTACGGCGGCGGCCCTATCAGGTGGTGCTGTTCGACGAGATCGAAAAGGCGCACCCCGACGTCTTCAACGTGCTGCTGCAGGTGCTCGACGATGGCCGGCTGACTGACGGCCAAGGCCGCACCGTCGACTTCCGTAATACGCTGATCATCATGACCTCGAACCTCGGTTCGGAGTTTTTGGTGAACCAGCCGGAAGGCGAGGACACAATGGCGGTGCGCGAGCAGGTGATGGGGATGGTGCGGGCGCATTTCCGGCCCGAATTCCTCAACCGCGTCGACGAGATCATCCTGTTCCACCGCCTGCAGAAGAGCGAGATGGGCCGGATCGTCGAAATCCAGTTCGCCCGCCTGCAGAGGCTCCTGGAGGATCGCAAGATCACGCTGACGCTGGATGCCGCGGCGCGCGACTGGCTGGCCGCCAAGGGTTGGGATCCGGCCTACGGCGCCCGTCCGCTGAAGCGGGTGATCCAGCGCAACCTGCAGGATCCCCTGGCCGAGATGATCCTCGCCGGCGAGATCGCCGACGGCGACCGCGTCGTGATCTCGAGCGAAGGCAACGTGCTGACCTTCAACGGCAAGGCCGCGCAAACCGCGGAGATCGCCCAGTTCGAAGCACCGGTGCCGAAGCGCAAGCTGAATTGAGCCACACCAATGCAAAAGCCCCGAACACGCAATGTTCGGGGCTTTTGGCTAAGGCGCCTGTGGCTACGTCATTCCGTTGGACTGACGGCAGGCCCCGGCTGACCGGGATCATCGTCCTCGGGCTCGAGCTCCGTCAGTATATCCACGAGTTCGCGGACCCGGCCGGTCGCCAGCGGCCGGCCCGCATTCAGCATCGGCTCGTCATTGGCCATCCAGGCTTGAGCCTCCGCCAGCTCATCTACTGTGGCGCCGGTTCCGATGATCTGGGCGATCGTAATTTCATCAGCCCCGCTGACTGCCTTGATGATGTCGTCCCGGGTAATGCGGTTCATTGCTGCTCATCCCCTTCACGTCGCACCAACAACCGCCCGCCGCCAGCATGCGGCGGGCGGTACGCGAGCAAGGTGCCTCAGCGGCCCGTAGTAAGCCGCGGCGGGTATTGCGTCATGAGCCAGATTTCGATCGCCGCCAGCACCGCCACGGCAGCGCCGATCAACACATGCACCGTCATCGCCGTGGTCCCCTGGAAGCCCAATACCCAAGGCGATACCAGCGCCCACAGTCCGACGATCAGGTTCAGCCACTCCTCCCAGACCGCGAACGCTGCCAGCGCCGCTATCGCAATGATCGCGATCACGAGACCCGTGACGTAGGCGTTGGCGGAAACCGTTCCGGCCTCAAAGCCGCTGAACATCCACGGCGAAAAGAACAGTATCGCGCCGAGGACCAGGTTCGCGACGTCGCACAATTTTGCGTTGCTCCAATTCTCCATGGCATCCTCCATTGAAGATTTTGCCAATTAGTCAACCGTATAACGGCCGTTCGGGTTCCATCGGGGCCGCGACTGAACGCAAATTAATGAAACCGCGGGGCGGCGCTGCAATTGCCCTTGCAGGTAGTGGGCGTCGGCTACTGCCGGGAGCACCGGCCCAGAAACCCAAGGATAGGGTTCCCTCCGATGACAAAAGAAATAGTCCTACGCAACAGACCCGTCTTCGATCAGATCCACCCCAGTATCTATGGGGCCGCCGTCGGGCTTGTGGCGTGGTTTGCGGCAGCGGCCTGGATATTGTTCGACCGCGAGAGTGACATCGGACTTCTGCTGGCCATGGTCAGCGTATTGTTGCTGGTTGCCGTCCTGCTTCCGTGGTCGCTGTCGCTGGTCTGGAAGAGGCACGCGAAGCCACATCAACCGCACTCCGACGAGACCTCGTTTCATGATTGGAGAATTGGCGACTTCGCTGTCTGGGGCAGCAAGATCCATGGTACACAGGCGGCAATCGACATGCTGCTGCCGCTGGCCGCCGTTGCCTTCGGACTTACGGCGATCGGAATAGTCTTCCTGATCAGCGCTCGCGGGGCGCCGTAGATAAGTTGTCTCTCGGGGCGGCCTGAAGGCTCAGCGGCTGACCTGGCGGGCCTGCGGCGTGGTGCCGGTGGCTTCGGAAACCCGCGCCGAGTTGCCGCGGTTGCTCATCTGGGCGTCGAGACGGTCGCGCTCCTTTTCGAAGCTCGCCAGCATTGAGCCTTCGAGCGAACGGCCGCGCGGCAGCTTGACGCGCATCGGGTCGACGAAGCGGCCGTTGACCAGGATTTCGTAGTGGACATGGGCGCCGGTCGACATGCCCGTCGATCCGACGAAGCCAATCACCTGGCCCTGCCGCACGCGCTTGCCGGGTTCCATGCCCTTGGCGAACGCCGACATGTGGCCGTAGGCGGTCTCGTAGCCGTTGTTGTGTTTCAGGCGAACGTATTTGCCGTAGCCGCCTTCCCAGCCGACCTTCTCGACCACGCCATTGCCGGAGGCGAAGATCGGCGTGCCGTAGGGTGTCGCCCAGTCCACGCCGGTGTGCATCTTGGTAAAGCCCAGGATCGGGTGGCGGCGGCCGCCGAAGCCCGACCGCATGATGGCGTTGTTGACGGGTTTGCGGACCAGGAACTTCTTCGCGCTCTTGCCGGTCTCGTCGTAAAAATCGACGACGGAATCGTCCGGGGTCTGGAAGCGATAGTATTTTTTGGTCTCGCCGCCGACGGTGAGGGAAGCAAACAGCACCTCGGTCTTTTCGGTGTTGGGGGTGGCTTCGTCGTCGCCGGCGAAGAACACGTCGAAGGAGTCGCCCGGTTGCACTTTGCGCTGGAAATCGACGTCGTAGGAATAGATGCGGACCATGTCCTCGATCACCGCGGCCGGCACCTTGTTGCGCATGGCGGTCTCGTAGATGCTCTGGTAGAGGCGGACGCCGCTGCCGTCATCCTCGTCGTCATCCTCGTCATCTTTGCCGGCGGGAGCCTCGGCGACGGTATTCATGCTCTGCACGTCGACCGCGACATATTTGCCGACGTCCGACAGCGCGGCCACGGCTTCGACGGTGGTGTCGTTGGCGACGATCACGCGATAGGGCTGCAGCCGGGCGGCAGGCCCGAGGCCCGAGGGCGCCATCAGGATGCGCAGCTTCTGGCCTTCCTTCAGGCCGCCGTCGCGGCCGCGGGCGCCAAGGGTCAACGCGATCGCCCTGGCTTCATCGGGCGTCGCGCCCTGGTCGCGCAGGATTGAAGCGATGCTGTCGCCCTTCCTCACGATGTGAACGCGTTCGCCGGTGGGGTTGCCGCCGGTGATCTGGTCCTTGGTCTTCGGCAGCAGGGTGACATTTTCCGGCACGATGCGGGTTTCAAAGCCGGCATAGGGATCGGAGACGTTGCCTTCGGTGGCATAGGCGAGCTTGAGATCGGACTGCACGCCGCTGGTGTCAGCGGCGGCATTGGCAAGCGCCGTGTAGCGGACGCCGCCCGAGCCGCGCCAGTTCGCGGCATCCCGCACCCGCATCAGGACTTCGTCCAGCGCGACCACGGCGGAGACTTTCGCCTTCGGCAGCACCGTTGCGAGATCCTTGGTCACGAAGGAAACCTCGGCGTCGGGTTCGACCGCCTCGGGATTGTTCGGATCCTCGGAAGCCGGCTGAGTCGAACTGCCGACATCGGTGAGCATGCGCTGCGCGTTGAACGGCGGGATCTTGGCGGCGAGATCGCTCGTCGTCATCGATAGATTGCCGGAGATGCGAACGAATGGCCGCACCCGCATCACGTCGCGGTTCCCGACGCGGGTAACTGTCGATACCCGCATTACATTGCGCGAGGCGGTGGATTCGCCGGGCGGCGGCAGGCGGTCGCTCTTGTGCAGGGTGGCGGTGCGGTCATTGGCGCCGAATGCCCCGCGCAACGCGCCTTCGACCCGCTCCGGCACTTTGGCAAAGGTCATTTCGCCGTCGAGGGACGCAAAAACGGCGCCGCCGATGAGGGCCGCGCCGCACAGACCGGTGAGGATAGTGCCGCTGAACCACTGTACAGAGACACGGCGGCGATCAATCACCGCGGCTTCGGAGCCATCGACGGAAAGTGGCGGCTCGTGACCGAGATCAATGATCCCGATCTCGCGTCCATAGCCGCTTCCGCGTGGCGCCTTCTGGCTCAACCCTGTGTCCCCCCAAATTCCATCGACATCCGACAAGACCTCGCCCGATCCAGACCCCGCGTTTCCGCCCTTTTGAGGGAGCGATCCCGGAGCATGGCGTTGCCGCACGCATGGAAATTCGGGAATCAGAGGCCAGAAGAAGACCGGCCGCAGTCTCGAACGTCAATGGTCAGCAGATCTCTCGAAGTTTCCTGGCCGCGTGGGAAAGGCGACGGGTTCCTCGAGACCGCCTGTCCCGGGTAGATGAACACCGGGCAGCCCCCACTGGCATCCGGTGATTCAATGCTTACCTTATAGTCAGAACGTCGCAGGATTGTGGCTCAAGTGCGGCCAAAGGCCCGAAACATAGGGACTTCTTGGCGTCCCAAAATTCTTCGACGTGATGCGACAATTTGTTGACGAAGGGCGTTGACAACCCCGATCGGGCGGGCCTATAACCCGGCCACTGAGCGCGGCGATGCATTGGCCCCGAGGCCAAGGCATCTCTTCGCGCCCCGTAAGCTCCTCATTACGATGAGTGACTCAACAGCCGATACAAGTCGGTTGTTATTTGTCGTCGGATGGGTGACTACGGAACCTTCCAGAGATGGAAGGATGGGATCCCAAGCGGTCCCGGGCTGTTTGACAAGTGAAGATGAAGAAAGAGAAACGTGGACGGCGGAGTCCTTGCGAGTCTCGATCGCTTGAATACGCAAGTATTGAAGCGTTGAGGCTGGACGAAAGACTTCGGCGGTACACGTTTTAAAGGTTACACCATCGTCGTCAGCGATGTGAATCGCGGGCGATAAATATGGTGGGACCTCGTCAAACGTTGTGATCAGCCGGTTCAAGGTTTCAAGTCCAACTTGAGAGTTTGATCCTGGCTCAGAGCGAACGCTGGCGGCAGGCTTAACACATGCAAGTCGAGCGGGCGTAGCAATACGTCAGCGGCAGACGGGTGAGTAACGCGTGGGAACGTACCTTTTGGTTCGGAACAACCCAGGGAAACTTGGGCTAATACCGGATAAGCCCTTACGGGGAAAGATTTATCGCCGAAAGATCGGCCCGCGTCTGATTAGCTAGTTGGTGAGGTAATGGCTCACCAAGGCGACGATCAGTAGCTGGTCTGAGAGGATGATCAGCCACATTGGGACTGAGACACGGCCCAAACTCCTACGGGAGGCAGCAGTGGGGAATATTGGACAATGGGCGCAAGCCTGATCCAGCCATGCCGCGTGAGTGATGAAGGCCCTAGGGTTGTAAAGCTCTTTTGTGCGGGAAGATAATGACGGTACCGCAAGAATAAGCCCCGGCTAACTTCGTGCCAGCAGCCGCGGTAATACGAAGGGGGCTAGCGTTGCTCGGAATCACTGGGCGTAAAGGGTGCGTAGGCGGGTCTTTAAGTCAGGGGTGAAATCCTGGAGCTCAACTCCAGAACTGCCTTTGATACTGAAGATCTTGAGTTCGGGAGAGGTGAGTGGAACTGCGAGTGTAGAGGTGAAATTCGTAGATATTCGCAAGAACACCAGTGGCGAAGGCGGCTCACTGGCCCGATACTGACGCTGAGGCACGAAAGCGTGGGGAGCAAACAGGATTAGATACCCTGGTAGTCCACGCCGTAAACGATGAATGCCAGCCGTTAGTGGGTTTACTCACTAGTGGCGCAGCTAACGCTTTAAGCATTCCGCCTGGGGAGTACGGTCGCAAGATTAAAACTCAAAGGAATTGACGGGGGCCCGCACAAGCGGTGGAGCATGTGGTTTAATTCGACGCAACGCGCAGAACCTTACCAGCCCTTGACATCCCGGTCGCGGGCCCCAGAGACGGGGTCCTTCAGTTCGGCTGGACCGGAGACAGGTGCTGCATGGCTGTCGTCAGCTCGTGTCGTGAGATGTTGGGTTAAGTCCCGCAACGAGCGCAACCCCCGTCCTTAGTTGCTACCATTTAGTTGAGCACTCTAAGGAGACTGCCGGTGATAAGCCGCGAGGAAGGTGGGGATGACGTCAAGTCCTCATGGCCCTTACGGGCTGGGCTACACACGTGCTACAATGGCGGTGACAATGGGATGCTAAGGGGTGACCCTTCGCAAATCTCAAAAAGCCGTCTCAGTTCGGATTGGGCTCTGCAACTCGAGCCCATGAAGTTGGAATCGCTAGTAATCGTGGATCAGCACGCCACGGTGAATACGTTCCCGGGCCTTGTACACACCGCCCGTCACACCATGGGAGTTGGTTTTACCTGAAGACGGTGCGCTAACCGAAAGGGGGCAGCCGGCCACGGTAGGGTCAGCGACTGGGGTGAAGTCGTAACAAGGTAGCCGTAGGGGAACCTGCGGCTGGATCACCTCCTTTCTAAGGATGATCCTTCAGATAGCTTGCTATCTATCGGATCGTTTTAGAAACATCAGTGGCCAACAATCGTCAGGATTGTTGAGCTGCATTGGCGGGATTTCGCCGTCTTCGTTTCTCTTTCTTCGCGGACGAACACGCGCCAGGGGCTTAGCGCTGTGCGGAGGTTTGGCGCTTGTGCGATGCATTGGCGTGAGCCGATTGCGCGCGAGCTTGAGTCCCTCGTGTTAGGGGCTTGTAGCTCAGTTGGTTAGAGCGCGCGCTTGATAAGCGTGAGGTCGGAAGTTCAAGTCTTCCCAGGCCCACCACTTTGATCGAGTGCGGAGCATTCGTCTTCTGGTACGGGGCCATAGCTCAGCTGGGAGAGCGCGTGCTTTGCAAGCATGAGGTCGTCGGTTCGATCCCGTCTGGCTCCACCAGATGAAATCGAAGATCGGGAATGCCTCGAATAATCGTCCGCGAAACATCACTTCGCATGCGCAGTCCGGATGGATAGCGTCATGCGTGATATCTGACATCGTAAAGAGGAGATCGATCCGAGTTTGGGATCTGCAAAGCAATTTGCGGGCTCTCAATCATAATCTCCAGGTCATTTCGGCGCTCGCTCATCGCAAGATGATCGGGTTGTGAATGATCTTTTTAGCGAAGCTTGACCGCCTCGCTATCGGTTCGATCTTACGAAGCAAGCTGGTCTTTCTAATCAGTGTCCGGCTGTTGCAATCGCATTCATCGAGGATGCGTGCCTTCAATGGCTGTTGCGCAGACAACATTCTGCCGAGTGTGTGGACATTGATAATGAGAGCAATCAAGTGCCTTAAGGGTGTTCGGTGGATGCCTTGGCGCTGAGAGGCGATGAAGGACGTGCTACGCTGCGATAAGCCGTGGGGAGCTGCGAAGAAGCTTTGATCCACGGATTTCCGAATGGGGAAACCCACCTTCGATAGCTGGAACTCCAAGATCTCTATCTTGGGGTTCGTACAGCAATGTGTGAGACCAAGCCGTGAGGTTTTGGATTTCCAGTTATCAAGTGAAGGTATGAAATCTCTGAATTCATAGGAGGTTTTAAGCGAACCCAGGGAACTGAAACATCTAAGTACCTGGAGGAAAGGACATCAATCGAGACTCCGTTAGTAGTGGCGAGCGAACGCGGACCAGGCCAGTGATACATCAAAGACAACCGGAACCTGTCAGGAAAGCAGGGCCTCAGAGGGTGATAGCCCCGTACGGGTAATGCGATGATGTATCCTTGAGTAAGGCGGGACACGTGTAATCCTGTCTGAACACGGGGGGACCACCCTCCAAGCCTAAGTACTCCTCAGCGACCGATAGTGAACCAGTACCGTGAGGGAAAGGTGAAAAGCACCCCGACGAGGGGAGTGAAATAGACCTGAAACCGGACACCTACAAACAGACGGAGCCCAAGATACGTTCTGGGTGACGTCGTACCTTTTGTATTATGGGCCAGCGACTTAATTTAACGAGCAAGCTTAAGCCGATAGGCGTATGCGCAGCGAAAGCGAGTCTGAATAGGGCGCCAAGTTCGTTGTATTAGACCCGAAACCTAGTGATCTAGCCATGAGCAGGTTGAAGGTGAGGTAACACTCACTGGAGGACCGAACGGGTGTCTGTTGAAAAAGACTCCGATGACTTGTGGTTAGGGGTGAAAGGCCAATCAAACTGGGAAATAGCTGGTTCTCCGCGAAAGATATTTAGGTATCGCCTCGCATGAATGCTTCGGGGGGTAGAGCACTGGATGGGCTAGGGGGACTTACCGTCTTACCAAACCCAACCAAACTCCGAATACCCGA